>DASXRF010000051.1:0-10040 GCA_036506755.1 Solirubrobacteraceae bacterium
CCTTGACCCGAGCCGTCCGCGTGCCGTAGTCGACGGTGTCGTCGCCGCCGTCGCCGCGGAGCTCGTCGGCGCCCGCGCCCCCGTCGAGGACGTCGTCGTCGTCGCCGCCGCTCAGCTCGTCGGCGCCGTCGCCGCCCTGGAGGCGGTCGGGGCCGCGCCCGCCGTCGAGCGCGTCGGTGCCGCCGCCGCCGTCGAGCACGTCGGGGCCGTCGCCGCCGCGCAGGGCCTCGTTGTCCGCGCCGCCGGCGAGGTTGTCGGCGCCCGTCCCGCCGTCGAGCGTGTTCGCCCCCTCGCCGCCGGTCAGGGCGTCGTCGCCGTCGCCACCGGTCAGGCGGTCGTCGCCCGCGCCGCCGTCGAGCGTGTCGCCGCCGGTCCCGCCGTCGAGCTGGTCGCCGCCGCCGCCGCCGGCGAGCGCGTCGGCGCCGCCGGAGCCCGCCACGCGGTCGGCGCCGTCGCCACCGTCGAGCGCGTCGTCGCCGGCGCCGCCGTCGAGCTGGTCGCTGCCCGCGCCGGCATCGAGCGCGTCGCCGCCCGACCCGCCGTCGAGCTGGTCGCCGCCCGCGCCGCCGGTCAGCCGGTCGTCGTCGGCCTCGCCGAAGAGCTTGTTGGCGCCGCCGCCCGCGACGAGGACGTCGGCCCCGTTGCCGCCCCAGAGCTGGTCGTCGCCGGCGCCCGCGGCGATGCTGTCCGCGCCGTCCTCGCCGTAGGCCCGGTTGGCGCCCTCTCCGGCGTCGAGCGCGTCATCGCCGCGCCCGCCCCAGAGCTGGTCGTCGCCGCCGCCGGCGGCGAGCCGGTCGTTGCCGTCCTGGCCGTAGAGCCTGTCGGCGCCGTCGCCGGCGTCCAGGGCGTCGTCGCCGAGGCCGCCGTCGAGCGCGTCGTTGCCCGTCCCGCCGTCGAGGGCGTCGTCGTCCTCGCTGCCGCGCAGGCTGTCGTTGCCGGCGCCGCCCGCGACCTGGTCGTCGCCGCGCGAGCCGTCGGCGCTGTCGTTGCCGGCGCCCGCGTCCAGGCGGTCGTCGCCGTCGCCGCCGGTGAGCCTGTCGTCGCCGCCGGCGGCCGTCAGCGCATCGTCGCCCGCGCCGCCGTCGAGCTCGTCGCCGGCGTCGCCCGCGGTCAGCGCGTCCGCGCCGTCCTCGCCGTAGCCCTTGTTGGCGCCGCGGCCCAGCGAGATCGCGTCGTCGCCGGCGCCTCCCCAGGCCTGGTCGTCGCCGTCGCCGCCGTCGAGGCGGTCGGCGCCGTCGCCGCCGCGCAGCTGGTCGTCCCCGCCGCCGCCGACGAGGGCGTTGGCGCCCGCGTCGCCGCTCAGGCGGTCGCCGCCTGCGCCGCCGCGGACCTCCTCGACGTCGGAGCGGTCGTTGTCGTTCTCGCCGGGCTCGCCGTCGCCGCCGCTGTTGTCGAGCGAGACCGTCACGGCGGCGATGCGCGCGGCGTAGTCGGCGACGTCCCAGCCCGCACCGCCGGCGAGCGTGTCGGCGCCGCGCCGGCCGTCCAGCGTGTCGTCGCCTGCCCCGCCGGTCAGCGTGTTGGCGCCCGAGTCGCCCAGCAGGCGGTCGTCGCCTTCGCCGCCCGTCGCGCCCTCGACGTCGGCGAGGACGCGATCGTTCTCGCCGGCCTCACCGGCGCCCGATGTCGTCGTCAGGTCCACGGCGACCGCGGCGACGCGGCTCGAGTAGTCGGCCACGTCGGTGCCGGCGCCGCCGCCGAGCGCGTCGGCCCCCCGGCCGCCGTCGAGGCGGTCGTCGCCGTCGCCGCCGTCGAGCGAGTCCGCGCCGTCGCCGCCGGCCAGCGCGTCGGCCCCGCTGCCGCCGGCGAGCGCGTCGTCGCCGTCGCCGCCGTCGAGGCTGTCGTCGCCGTCACGGCCGTCGAGCGTGTCGCGACCGGCGCCGCCGAGCAGCATGTTGCGCGAGTTCGATCCGGTGATGACGTCGTCGCCCGAGCCGCCGATGATGTCGTCGACGTCGGTGCCGATCGCGTCGCCCTCGCCGAGGGCGCCGTCGTCGGCCATGCCGTCGTCGCTGAGGCGCAGCGGCTGGGTGCGCCCGGTGTAGTCGGCGACGTCCTCGCCGGGACCGCCGGCGAACGTGTCGGCGCCCGCGCCTCCCGCGAAGCTGTCTGCGCCGTCCCCGCCGCGCAGGATGTTGGCGGCGGCGCTGCCGACGAGACGATCGTCGCCGGCCCCGCCGGTGACGTTCTCGACGTCGGCGCGCACGTCGTCGCCCTCGCCCGCCTCGCCGTCGCCGGCGCGGTCGTCGAGCGTCACGGTGAGGGCGGCGCGGCGCGCGGCGTAGTCGGCCGTGTCGTTGCCCGCGCCGCCGCTCAGGGTGTCGGCGCCGGCGCCTGCGACCATCGTGTCGTTGCCGGCGCCGAGGCTGACGGCGTCGTTGCCGGCGCCGTCGAAGACGGTGGTGGCCAGCGCGCTCGTGCTGGTCAGCCGGTCGTCGAGGTCGCCGAGGTCGGCGCTGATCCGGTTGATCGCGGTGGCCGGGCAGGTCGCGCGCCCGGGCAGCGTGCTCGAGCACCCGGCGCCCACGGTCAGCGTCGTCGTCGGCGTCGACTCGACGACGGTCACGAACCCGACGTCCGGCGTGATCGTCACGACGTTCGCCTCGCCCGCGCCCGCGACGTAGCGCAGCGTGCCCGCGCTCACGTCGAGCGTCGCGGCAGGGGCACTCGCCGGCGCGAGGGCGCACGCGGCGAGCACGGCGATGGCGATGGACGGCTGGGCGCGGCGGCGCCCGAGGAGCACGGCGAGAACGGCTGGACCCTCCCGAGTCTGTGTGGACCCGCCGGCGGCAGGCGGGCCCTGGACGTCAGACCTGGTGGTCGGCCGGCGTCCAGCCGAGCCTGAGCGGAGGCCCCGCCAGCCTCACACCCTCGTCCACCGGCAGCACGGCCAGGGCGTCGGCCAGCGAGGCCCCGCCGGGCGTCCGCAGGCCGAAATCGAGCTCCAGCAGGGGGATCAGGACGAAGCGCCGGGCCGTGACCTGCGCGTGGGGCAGCCGCAGGCGCTCGGACGCGTGCTCGAGGTCGCCGAGCAGCAGCACGTCGACGTCGATCGGGCGCGGGCCGTGGCGCGGCCCGCCGGGCGCGCGCCCAAGCTCGCGCTCGACCGCCTTGCAGGCGTCGAGCAGCTCCTCGGGCCCCAGCGCGGTGGCGATGCGCAGGCAGGCGTTGAGGAAGCTCGGCTGGTCGAGGACCTCGCCGACCGGGTCGGTGTCGTACGTCGACGAGCTGGCCAGGACGCGGGCCCCATGCGCGGGGAGCGCGTCGGCCGCGGCCTGGAGGTTCGCCCGGCGGTCGCCCACGTTCGAGCCGAGGCCGAGGTAGCCGACGCCGGCAGGCGCGTCTGTGGAGCCCGTACCTCGCATTGCCGGGGACCCCCGCCCTCGCGCGGTGGACATCCCCGGCGCTCCGCTCACTCGGGCTCGCGGGAGATCTCGACCGAGACCTCCTCCACGGGCAGCGGGATCGGCGGTTCGGGCTTGGAGGCCTTGACCCAGACGTACTCGACCTCGAAGTCGTCGATGAGCCGCTCGGCGATCGCCGCGCACAGGCGCTCGAGCGTCTTGTACGAGCGCTGCTGCGCGACCAGGGCGACGAGCTGGCAGACCTGCGCGTAGTCGATGGTGTCCTCGACGAGGTCGGTCACCGTCGCGTCGGACTCGCCGACGTCCAGGCGCAGGTCGAGCACGAGCCGCTGGCCGACCTCGCGCTCGGCGGCCGTCACGCCGTGGTGGGTGAAGAGCTGCAGCCCGGTGATCTCGATGGTGACGACGGTCTCGGCGCGCTCGTCGTCCTCGTCGTCGTAGCGCTCCTCGTCGAGGTCGTCTGGGTCGTCGCTCATCTCAACACCATCGCGCGAACGCAGTTCGCGCAAGGCAAAGACGCAGTCTTTGCCCGCTCACCGCGCCGGGACCGTAGCAGCCGCCACGGTCAGCGCCTCGACCGTCGGTGCGACGTCGTGGACGCGGAAGACGCGGGCGCCGCGCTCGTAGGCGAGCACGTTCGTGGCCACCGTCCCGGCGACGCGCCCGCTCGCCTCCTCGATGCCGGTCAGCCGCCCGAGGAACGACTTGCGCGACGTGCCGATCACGACCGGCCGGCCGAGCGCGACGAGCTCGTCGAGCCGCCGCAGCAGCTCGAGGTTGTGCTCGACGGTCTTGCCGAAGCCGATGCCGGGATCGAGGAGGATCCGCGCTTCGGCGATCCCCTCGTCGGTCGCGAATGTCAGGCGGTCGTGGAGGAAGGCCTTCACGTCGTCGACCACGTCGTCGTAGCGGGGGTCGCGCTGCATCGTCCGCGGCTCGCCGAGCATGTGCATGAGGCACACGTCGCAGCCCGCGTCGGCGCAGAGGCCGGCCAGCGTTGGGTCGAACCGCAGGGCGCTGACGTCGTTGACCAGCGTGGCGCCGGCGCTGAGTGCGGCCTCGGCGACGGCGCGCTTGGTCGTGTCGATCGAGAGCTGGGCGGCTGTGTCGCGGAGGCCTTCGATGACCGGGA
Organism: Solirubrobacteraceae bacterium; assembly: GCA_036506755.1. Lineage (GTDB taxonomy): Bacteria > Actinomycetota > Thermoleophilia > Solirubrobacterales > Solirubrobacteraceae > DASXRF01. The sequence goes on from DASXRF010000051.1 coordinate 4,498, forward strand.
CGACGCGTCGCAGCTCCTCGTCGGCGCTGACCGGCTCGGCGCCGGGGCGCGTCGACTCGCCGCCGACGTCGAGGATCGCCGCGCCTTCGGTGACCAGGTCGCGGCCGTGGGCGATCGCAGCGGCCGGATCGAGCCAGAGCCCGCCGTCGGAGAACGAGTCCGGCGTGACGTTGACGATGCCCATGACGCGGAAGGGCGCGGGGTCGGTTCGCTGCGCGCGCGACGGTTGTGGCGGGTCCGGCCGGGTCTGTGGCATCGAGGGGAAGGTACGCGGGCGTCCGCGCCTCCGCGCGCCGGCCCGGCGAGCGGTTACGCGCCAGCGCTCGCCGGGTGTCGCACAAAACCGCCCATAGTGACCCGTTATGTGCGACACCCGGGCGAAGCGAGCGGAAACGCGCCTAGGACTTCGGGTGCGGACAATCGGACCACGCCGCACCCCGCCCGAACCGCCCGGGCGGAGCGACAAGGCCTAAACGACGCTCGGCCCCTCGGGCCCGTCGTGCCCGCGGCTCTCGACCGACCCGCCGGCCAGCCCCGGGCGCGGCAGCGGCCGCGGCGCGGTGGCGCCGGGGCGCTCAGCCGCCGGCTCCTCGACGGGCAGCGGCGGCGCGCTCGGCGGCTCCTCGGGACCGAAGACGTCCTCCTCGGTCCGGCCGGCGAGCAGCGCCTCGAACTCGTCCTTCTCGATGGTCTCGCGCTTGACGAGGATCTCCGAGATCGTCCCGAGCGAGTGGCGGTGCTCGGTGAGGATGTCCTTGGCGCGCTGGTGCGCCGACTCGACGATTCGCCGGATCTCGTCGTCGATCTCGCGGGCGATCTCGTCGGAGTAGTCGGGCTCGGCCGAGAACTCGCGGCCCAGGAACGGCTGGCCGTGGTCGTGACCGAACACGCGCGGGCCGAGGCGCTCGCTCATGCCGAAGCGCATGACCATCTGCTTGGCCGTCGCGGTGACCTTCTCGAGGTCGTTGGAGGCGCCGGTGGTGATCTCCTCGAAGACGATCTCCTCCGCCGCCCGGCCGCCCAGCGTCATGGCCATCGTGTCCTGCAGCTCGGCGCGCGTGGTGAGGAACTTGTCCTCCAGCGGCATCGAGATCGTGTAGCCCAGCGCCTGGCCTCGGCTGATGATCGAGATCTTGTGGACCGGGTCGGAGTGCTCGAGGAAGTGGCCGACGATCGCGTGGCCCATCTCGTGGTAGGCGGTGATCAGCCGCTCCTTCTCGCCCATGACCCGGGTCTTCTTCTCGGGGCCGGCGATCACGCGCATGATCCCCTCTTCGAGCTCGACCTGGGAGATCTCGCGCTTGCCGTTGCGCGCGGACAGCAGAGCGGCCTCGTTGACGAGGTTCGACAGGTCGGCGCCGGTGAAGCCCGGGGTCTGGCCGGCCAGCGTGTCGACGTCGATCTCCTTGGCCAGCGGCTTGCCGCGCGTGTGGACCTCGAGGATCTTCGAGCGGCCCTTGCGGTCGGGGCGGTCGACGACGATCTGGCGGTCGAAGCGCCCGGGGCGCAGCAGCGCGGGGTCGAGGATGTCCGGGCGGTTGGTGGCGGCGATCAAGATGATGTTGTCCTTCATCTCGAAGCCGTCCATCTCGACGAGCAGCTGGTTGAGCGTCTGCTCGCGCTCGTCGTGACCGCCGCCCAGGCCGGCGCCGCGGTGGCGGCCGACGGCGTCGATCTCGTCCATGAAGATGATGCAGGGCGAGTTCTGCTTGGCCTGCTCGAACAGGTCGCGCACCCGGCTCGCGCCCACGCCGACGAACATCTCGACGAAGTCCGAGCCGGAGATCGAGAAGAACGGCACCCCCGCCTCGCCGGCGACCGCGCGCGCGAGCAGGGTCTTGCCGGTGCCCGGCGGGCCGTAGAGCAGCACGCCCTTCGGAATCCGCGCGCCGAGCGCCTGGAACTTCTTCGGGTTCTCAAGGAACTCCTTGATCTCGTGGAGCTCCTCGACCGCCTCGTCCACGCCGGCCACGTCGCGGAAGGTGATCTTCGGCGAGTCGACGCTCATGCGCTTGGCGCGCGACTTGCCGAACGACATCACCTTCGAGCCGCCGCCCTGGACCTGGTTCATCAGGAAGATCCAGAACCCGATGAAGATCAGGAACGGCAGGACGTAGGTGAGCAGCGACAGCCAGCCGTTGGACTTGCGGCCCTCGACCGTGAAGTCGTCGATCTTGCGCGCCTGCTCGGCCTCGGTGAGCTGATCGGTCAGCTTGCGGCCGTAATCGTCGACGAAGCCCACCTCGTACTTCGACTTGTCCTTGAGGACGATGTCGATCGTGTTGTCCTTCGTCTTGACCGTCGCCTTGGCGATCTGGCCGTTGGCGAGCTGCGTCTGGAAGTCCGCGAAGGTGTTCTGGCGCTGCGGCGTGCCCGGGCTGATCAGCTTCTGGGCGAAGAACGCCAAAACCACCACGATGAGGATGGGAAAGGCGGCGCTCTTGAAGAACCTGCTCATAACGGGGGGATTCCCGGCTCGGCCGGATGGTCAAGCCTACCATCGCCCCATCGGCCGTCAGGGCGCTTTTCCTTAGTCCTTAAGCGCCGCGACGTAGGGCAAGTTGCGGTAACGCTCGGAGAAATCGAGTCCGTAGCCGATCGCGAAGCGGTCCGGGATCTCGAACCCGACGTATCGGGGGATCACCTCGACCTTGCGCCGTTCGGGTTTGGTCAGCAGCGCGCAGACCTCCAGCGAGCGGGGATTGCGCGCGCCCAGGTTGCGCATCAGGTACTGCAGAGTCAGGCCCGAGTCGATGATGTCCTCGACCACCAGTACGTGGCGTCCCTCGATGGGCATGTCGAGGTCCTTGAGGATCCGCACGACGCCGCTGGAGTCGGTCTGCGAGCCGTAGCTGGCCACCGCCATGAAGTCGACCTCGACCGGGATCTCGATGTGGCGCATGAGGTCCGAGAGGAAGAACACGGCGCCCTTGAGCACGCCGACGAGCAGCAGGTCGGTGCCCGCGTAGTCGCGGCTGATCTCGACGCCCAGCTCGCGCACGCGCGAGCGCAGCTCGTCGGGCTGCACGAGGATCTCGCCGATGTGGGCGTCGCGCATCGGGGCGCGGACGCTACTCGCCGCGCGAGGGCGGGGGTCCCCGGCACCGCGCGGCGCGGGCTAATCAGGCGCGACTGCCGGAGTCGGCCAGCGCGGGGCGCCCAACTCGCGCGAGATCGAGCGCGCGGCGTCGAGGACGGCCGCGGCGACTCCGCGCGCCGAGCCGCGCGGCAGGATCGCCTGCGTGTCGCCGACGACCCCGATCGCGCCGACCGCGTGCCCGGCGTGGTCGAAGATCGGCGCCGCCACGCTCGACTCGCCCAGGACGGCCTCGTCGCGCTCGCGCGCCAGTCCGGACTCGCGAACGTCGTCGAGCTCGCGTCGCAGCGCGGTGGCGCTCAGCGTGCGCCGGGTCAACCGCGGCGGGGCCTCGGCCAGGAGGTCGTCGACCATCGCGGCCGGCGCGTAGGCCAGCAGCGCCTTGCCGAGCGCCGTCGCGTGCACGGGCAGCTGCGCGCCGACCTCGAGCACCTGGAAGGCGGCGTCCGGACGGAAGACGTGGTGCACGACGACGACCTCGGCACCGTGGAGGACGCCGACGCGGACCGCCGCCTGCGTGCGGGCGGCGAGGCGCTCGGCGTGGACGATGGAGCGCCCGCGCAGCTCGTTGAGGTCCAGGTAGGAGTTGCCGAGGTGCAGCAGCCCGGCGCCGAGCTGGTACTTGCCCGAGTCGCGGTCCTGCTCGACGAAACCGTGGATCTGCAGCGTCTGCAGCAGGCCGTGGACGGTCGGGCGCGGGAGCTCGAGCCGGTCGGCGAGCTCGCTGACGCCCAGCCGGCGCGGCCCCGAGGCGAGCGACTTGAGGATCTCCGCGGCGCGGTCGACCGACTGGATCGTGCGCCGGCGGGCGCCCGCCGGAGAAGATGTGCTATTCGGCATTGCCGAATCCATTTCGAGAATGTAGGCTACTTGGCATGGCGTCGACCGTGGGAATCGTGGTCGTATCACACAGCTCGGCGCTCGCCGAGGGCCTCGTCGAGCTGGCCCGCGAGATGGCCGGTCCGGCCGTGCCCATCGAGCCCGCCGGCGGTCGTGCCGGCGGAGGCCTGGGCACCGACGCGGACCGCGTGCGCGACGCGATCGCGCGGGCGGGCGGCGGCGGGGGCGGCGTAGTCGTCCTCGGCGACCTGGGGTCGTCGATCCTCACCGTCCGCCACCTGCTGGAGCGCCGGGCCAACGGCCACGTCCGGCTGGCCGACGCGCCGTTCGTCGAGGGCGCCGTCACCGCCGCGGTGGCCGCCAGCGCCGGCGCCGGGCTCGACGACGTCGTCGCCGCGGCTGAGGGAGCGCGCGGTGCCCGCAAGCTCTGAGACGGCGGTCGACCTCCCCGCGAGCGTGGACCTCCACGCCCGCCCCGCGGCCGATTTCGTCCGCACCGCGATGCGCTTCGACGCCGCGATCGCCGTTGCCGCCCCGGCGGGCCAGGCGGACGCGAAGAGCCTGCTGTCCGTCCTCGCCCTGGGCGCCAAGGGCGGCTCGAGGCTGGTGCTGCGCGCCGAGGGCGCCGACGCGGCCGAGGCCGTCGACGCCCTCGCGGGGTGCGTCGCGGCGCTGCGCGACTGAGGACATCCTGTCCTACGCGCGAAGCGGCGGCACCGCCTGACGCCGCCGAGTCGCGGGACCCGCTTCGCGCAACCGGTCGCCATCCCCGGCGACTAGGACACCCTGTCCTGCGCGCGAAGCGGCGGCGGGTCGCCATCCATGCCGACCAGCGCCTCAACCCCCGCGGCGTCCGCGCACGCCAGCGCGCGCTCGGCGAGCTGCGCGCAGCGCTGCGCCGACAGCGCGCGCACCCACCGGCGGACGGTGGCCACGCGCGCCGCACCGACGCTGAGCTCGCGGATGCCGAGGCCGAGCAGCAGCGGCAGCGCAACCGGGTCCGAGGCCGCCTCGCCGCAGACCTCGAGCGGGGTGCGGGCCGCGGCGGCGGCGCGCGCCGTCGTCGCGATGTGGCGCAGGACGGCGGGGTCATAGGCGGGCGCATGACCCGAGCCGAACCGGTCGGTGCCGAGCGTCGCGTGCGCGAGGTCGTTGGTCCCCAGGCTGAGGAAGTCCGCCGCGGCGGCGAGCGCATCGGCCGCCGCGGCCGCGGCCGGCGTCTCGACCATCGCCCCGACCGGCAGCGCCGTCCAGCGGCGCACGGCCTCGACCTGGGCGGGATCCTCGACGAGCGGCAACAGCACGCGAACGTCGCCGCGCGCCGCCGCCAGCGCCTCGAGCTGGGCGCGCAGCGCCTCCGGCGCGCCGAGCAGCAGCGCGATGCCGCGCTGCGCCGTGCCGGCGAGGAACGGCGGCGTCTTGTCGCCGCCGAAGTCGAGCACCCGCACGGTCGCCGTCCTCGGTCCGAGCGCGGCGAGCACTGGCTCGACGGCCGCACGGTGGGCGTCCTCGTCCGGCCAGCGCCCGGCGCCGAGGAACGCGAGTTCCGTGCGCAGCAGTCCGACGCCCTCCGCCCCGGCCTGGAGCGCGGTGCGGACCTCGGCCG
>DASXRF010000052.1:0-6761 GCA_036506755.1 Solirubrobacteraceae bacterium
GGCCTACGGGCTCGCCCCGGACCGCGTCCGTCCCGCCCACCACGGCGTCGACGCCGACCGCTTCCACCCCGGCCTGCCGGGCGGCCGCGAGCGGATCGGCGCGCCCTACGTCGCCTTCGTCGGCGTGCTGCACCCGCGCAAGAACCTCGGCGCCCTGCGCGAGGCGATGGCGCGCCTGGCCGCCCGCGGGGCCCCCCACGCGCTCGCGGTCGTGTGGTCGCCGCCCGCCGACCGCGCCGATCCCGGCGGGCTCGTGCGCGAGGCGCTCGCCGAGCTCCCCGGGGCGCCGGGCCGGCTCGTCGCCCTGCGCGATCTCGACGACCGCGAGCTCGCCGCCGTGCTCGCCGGAGCCGACGCGTTCTGCCTGCCCAGCCTCTCCGAGGGCTTCGGGCTGCCCGCGCTCGAGGCGATGGCCTGCGGCGCGCCCGTCGTCGCGGCCGCCCGCGGAGCGCTGCCCGAGGTCGTCGCCGGCGGCGGGCTGCTCGTCGAACCGACCGCCGACGAGCTCGACGCGGCACTGGACCGCGTGCTCACCGACGCCCGGCTCGCGCAGGACCTGCGCGAGCGCGGCCGGCGCCGCGCGCTCGAGCTCCCCTGGTCGCGCACGGCGGACGACTGGGTGGCCGCGCTCGAGCAGGCGGTCACTACAGTCCGCGCCCGATGGCGGCGCCGGGCATACGGGGAGGGCGAGCCACGGTAGGGCGAGCGGCCCCTCGGATGCTGGCCCTGACGGCCTGCCCGGTGTGCGGGGGCGAGCGCGCGGAGGCGGTCGACCTGGGCGCCGGCGAGCACCGCCGCTGCGGCGACTGCGCGACGACCTACACCGCGCGCTACGCCGACCCCGAGGACGTCTTCGTCGACGGCTACTTCACCGACGCGAGCCGCTTCGGCATCGACGTGCGCCACCCGCGCTTCCAGGCGTACCTGGTCTCCGTCGCGCACCGTCGCGCCGCCTTCCTCGAGCGCGCGACCGCGGGGCCGGGCACGCTGCTCGACGTGGGCTGCGGCACCGGCGAGTTCTCCGCGGTGGCCGCGCAGCGCGGCTGGCGCGTCCAGGGCGTCGAGCTCATGGCGCAGGCCGCCGAGCACGCCCGGACGGTCCACGCCCTCGACGTCCGGGTCACCTCGCTCCAGGACGCCGAGCTCCCCGAGCGCGCCTACGACGCCGTCTCGGCGCTGCACGTGGCCGAGCACGTGCCCGACGTCGCGGGCTTCCTGCGCGAGATGGCGCGCCGGGCGCGGCCGGGCGGCCACCTGCTCGTCGAGGTGCCCAACCTCGACAGCCGCCAGCGGGCGGCGACCGGGGCGCGCTGGACGGGCCTGCGCCCCGCCGAGCACCTCACGCAGTTCACGCCGGCGACGCTGCGCCGCGCTCTGATCGCGGCCGGGCTCGAGCCGCGGCTCGTGCGCACGCCGACGTGGATCTGGCGCGTCCAGACGCTCCGCGAGGCGCTCGCCGACCTCGGCCGGCCGAGCTGGGAGCCGCGGCTGAGCCGGCTTCCGGGCGCGGTGGCCTGGGCGCTCCTGCACGCCGTAGCCGCCGCCGACGCCCGGCTCGGACGCGGCCAGGTCGTGCTCGCCATCGCGCGCGTGCGATGACCCGCGCGCGGCTGCGCGAAGCCCGCCGCGAGCTCTTCCTGCGCCGCGCCGCGCGGCGCGTCGGCGCCCATCGACTCGCCGCGTTCGGCCCGACCAGCCTCATCGTCCCGCCCGCCGTCATCCACTCCCCGCACCGCATCGAGATCGGCCGGCGGGTGATCCTGCACCGCGACGCCTTCCTGTCGGTCGTCGAGGAGCACAACGGCCGGCGCTACTCGCCCCGGCTGCGCATCGGCGACGGCACGAGCTTCGGCCACGGGCTGTGGATCAGCTGCGTCGGCGAGATCGACATCGGCCGCGAGGTCCTCGCCGGCCACAACATCCTCATCACCGACACCCACCACGAGTACTACGACCCGGACACGGCGATCGTCCATCAGCCGATGGCCGACCCGCGGCCGGTGCGGATCGGCGACGGCGCGCACCTCGGCCCGCACGTCGCCGTGCTCGCCGGGGTGACGATCGGCGAGCGGGCCTTCGTCGCCGCCAACGCCGTCGTCACGCGCGACGTGCCGCCCAACGCGGTCGCCGTCGGCAACCCGGCGCGCGTCATCCGCCGCTACGACCGCGCCCGCGGCGTCTGGATCGACGAGGAGGCGTAGGTGCTCCCCTGGCTGCGCGACTTCGTCCGCGACGTCCTCGCGGTCGTCGAGACGCCCGACCCGGTCGTCGAGTTCGGGGCGCTGCAGGTCGAGCCCGGCCAGGACGCCGACCTGCGCCCGCTGTTCGCCGGCCGGCCCTACCTCGGGACCGACCTGCGGCCGGGCCCGGGGGTCGACCGCGTCGAGGACCTGCGCGCGCTGACGCTCGCGGACGGCAGCGTCGGCACCGCGCTGTGCCTCGAGACGCTCGAGCACTGCGAGGACCCCTTCGCCGCCGGGCGCGAGCTCGCGCGCGTGGTCGCCGACGGCGGCGTCTGCCTCGTCTCGACGCCGCTGATGCTCGGCATCCACGGCTACCCGAACGACTACTGGCGCTTCACGCCCGAGGGCCTGCGCGTCGTGCTGTCGGGCTTCGGTGACGTCTGGACGGCCGGCGTCGGCGATCCCGGGATGCCCGTGAGCGTCGTCGGCGTCGCCGCACACGGGCGCGCGCTGGGCCTCTCGCTCGACCGCCTGCCGACCCTCGCCGCCCGGCACGCGCGCTACGCCGCGGGCGAGGGCACGGTGCGCATCGGCCCGCTGCGCCTCGCGCCGCGCGAGCTCGCGCGCGTAGCCGCGCGCGAGGGGCGCCGCCTCGCGGTGGCGCGGCTGCGGGCTACGCTCCGCCGGTGACGACGTCGACGCCCGCGCGGGAGCGGCTGCGCCTCGGCGGGCGGACCGTGCGCGAGCACGCCGCGCGCGGCAGCGTCGTCAACGCGGCGTTCCTGATCGCGCTCAGCGCGCTGGGACTCGTGCGCGGCTTCATCCTGGCCGGTCTGCTCGAGCCGCGCGACTACGGCGTCTGGGGCATGCTCGTCGTCGCGCTGGGCACCGTGATGTTCCTGCGCCAGGCGGGCGTCGGCGACAAGTTCGTCCAGCAGGACGACCCTAACCAGGAGCTGGCCTTCCAGAAGGCGTTCACGCTCGAGCTCGCGTTCAACATGCTGTTCGCGCTGCTGCTCGCCGTCGTCGTGCCGGTCGCGGCGCTGGTCTACGGGCGAGGCGAGATGGTCGCCCCGGGGCTGGTGCTCATCGCGCTGCTGCCCGCCGCGGCGCTGCAGGCGCCGCTGTGGATCCACTACCGCCGCATGGACTTCGCGCGCCAGCGCACGCTGCAGGCGGTGGAGCCCGTCGTCGGCTTCGTCGTCGCGGTCGCGCTGGCGCTCGCCGGCGCCGGCTACTGGTCGTTCGTCGTGGCCATCGTCGCCGGCGCGTGGACGACCAGCGCCCTGGCCGTGTGGACCTCGCCGCACCCCTTGCGGCTGCGCTACGACCGCGGGACGCTGCGCGCGTACGCGACGTTCTCCTGGCCGCTGCTCGTGGCCGGCGGCAGCGCGCTGGTGATGATCCAGGCCGCCATGATCGCGACGACGCGGCACCTCGGCGTCGCCGCCGCCGGCGCAGTCGCCCTGGCCAGCACGGTCGCGCAGTTCGCCGACCGCGTGGACACGATCGTCTCGGACACGATCTACCCCGCGATCTGCGCCGTGCGCGACCGCACGGACCTGCTCTACGAGAGCTTCGTCAAGACCAACCGCCTGTCGCTGATGTGGGCGGTGCCGTTCGGCGCCGGCCTCGCGCTCTTCGCGGACGACCTCGTGCGCTTCGCGCTCGGCGCGCGCTGGGACGGCGCCGTGCCGCTGCTGCAGGCGTTCGGCGCGACCGCCGCGCTCGGGCACATCGGCTTCAACTGGGCCGGCTACTTCCGGGCCCGCGGCGAGACACGCCCGCTGGCGGTCTACGCGCTGGCCGGCTGCGTGGTCTTCCTGGCCGCCGGGCTGCCGCTGCTGTTCGTCTACGGCCTGGACGGGCTCGCCGCGGGGCTGGCGCTCGTCGCGGTCACGAGCGTCGCCTGCCGCGGGTGGTTCCTGCGCCGCCTGTTCCCCGGCTTTCGCATGCTCGCGCACGCCGGGCGGGCGATCGCGCCGACCGTGCCCGCGGTGGCCGCCGTCCTGCTGGCGCGGGCCGCCGAGCCCGTGGCCCGCAGCGCCGGCGGCGCCGCCGGCGAGCTGGCCCTCTATGCGGCGGTGACGCTCGCGGCGACCGCGCTGCTCGAGCGCGCGCTGCTGCGCGAGGCCCTCGGCTACCTGCGCGGCGGGCTCTCAGCGATCCCCCAGCGTTCGCCCACGGGGCTCTGAGCGCGGGCGGGGACGGTGGCGAGCGTCCCCAATCAGAGGAGCCGCCACATGTCCTCGCAGTTCCAGCACGCCGTCCGCGACGGCATCACCCGCACCCTGGCCATCGTCGGCCTCGCCGGCGTCGCGCTGATCCACCTGCTCGACGCGCCCGGCAAGTTCACGGAGACGCCCTACCTCGGCTGGATGTACATCGGGCTGATCGCCGGCTGCCTGCTCGCCGCCGGCGCGCTGCTGGGTACGAGCGACCGCCGCGCGTGGGCAGCCGCCGTGGCGCTCCCAGCGAGCGCGATCGCCGGCTACGTCCTCACCCGGACGGTCGGCCTGCCGCAGGCGACCGACGACATCGGCAACTGGGGCGAGCCGCTCGGGATCGCCTCGCTGTTCGTCGAGGGCGCGCTCGTCGCGCTCAGCGGCGGCGTACTGGCGCTGCGCGCGGGCGCCGCGCCCGCGGAGGCGCGCCCCGCCCGCCGCGCGCGACGCATGCCGCAGGCGGCCTGACAGGGGTCTGACCCCTATTTCAGTTGATGGCACGCACCGGGATCCGGCGGCAGCGGCGAAACGGCCGCGCGCCCGGATCCTGCCGGCCGGCCGGCGGCGCGCCGTCGCGCAGCCGCCGGCCGGCGAGCGCGTGCGGGAGGCGCACCGTGGCGCACGCCCGCGCGACGATCTGGATGCACGGTCCCGCGGGCATCGGCGAGTACAGGGTCACGGTGACCGCGCGCCGGCTCTCGCGGAGGCGGGCGTAGCGCGGGGGCAGCCGGCAGGGGATGTCGCTGACCGCGATGTCGACAAGGCGGCCGCCGGCGCGGGCGCGCGCCGCGTCCCAGGCGATCGGCTTCAGCGGCGCGCGGGCCGCCGCCGCGCCGCCGCCGCCGGCGGCGAGTGCGAGCAGGCCGGCGAGGAGGGCTACGCGTCGCGTTCGATCTCCCCCACGTGCTCGACGTTGGCGCGGTCGTCGGGCTCGGCGCTCGGGGCGGTCGCGAACCAGGCGTCGAGGATCTCGGCCAGCTCGGCCTCCGACGTCGCGCGCAGGCTGAGCGCCAGCACGTTCGCGTCGTTCCACGTCCGCGCGCCCGCCGCCGTCGTGGCGTCGCCGCACAGCGCCGCGCGGATCCCCGGCACCTTGTTGGCGGCAATCGAGGCGCCCGTCCCCGTCCAGCAGCACACGACCGCCTGGTCGGCACGGCCCTCGGCCACGTCGCGCGCCGCCGCCTCGCAGCACCACGCCCAGTCCGCGCGCTCGCCCTCGGCCAGCGCGCCGTGGACAACGGGCGCGTGCCCGCGGGCGCGCAGCTGCTCGACCACCGCGCCGGCGATCCCGGTGCGCTCGTCGGCGGCCACGGCGATCCTCATGCTCGTAGGATGCCGCGCTCGATGACGACAGTCGATCCAGGGATCTTCAAGGCCTACGACGTCCGCGGCCTGTACGGCGAGCAGATCGACGGCGACGTCGCCGAGCAGGTCGGGCGCGCCTTCGCGCGGGTGCTCGGCGGGCTGTCGGGCAAGCCGACGACCGAGCTGCGCGTCGGCGTCGGCCGCGACATGCGCCTCACCGCGCCCGAGCTGGCCGACCGCTACCGGCGAGGGCTCGTCGCCGAGGGCGCGACCGTGCTCGACGCCGGGATGGTCGGGACCGAGATGCTCTACTACCTCGTCGGCTCGCGGGACCTCGACGGCGGGCTGATGTGCACTGCCTCGCACAACCCGAAGGCGTACACCGGGGCCAAGCTCGTCGAGCGTGGCTCGATCGCCCTGAGCGGGGACCGCGGCATCCAGGACATCCGCCGGCTCGTCGAGGGCGGGCTGCCCGACGGGGCGCCCGGCGGCGGGGCCGTCGAGGAGGTCGACGTCACCGCCGACTTCCGGGAGGCCGCGCTGCGCTTCATCGACCCGGCGAACATCCGGCCGATGCGCGTCGTCGTCGACGGCGGCAACGGCATGGCGGGGCCGATGGTCGGGCCGATCCTCGAGGGCCTCGGGCTCGACCTCGTGAAGACCTACTGGGTCCCCGACGGCGAGTTCCCCGACCACGAGCCCAACCCGCTGCTGCCCGAGAACCGGCGCTTCATCGTCGACAAGGTCCGCGAGACCGGCGCCGACCTCGGCATCGCCTGGGACGGCGACGCCGACCGCTGCTTCTTCATCGACGACACCGGCCGCTTCGTCGACGGCGACTTCCTCACCGCGGTCCTGGCCGAGCACCTCCTGGCCAAGCGCCCGGGCCAGGCCATCCTCTACGACGCCCGCGCGTCACGGGCCGTGCCCGACACCGTCGAGCGCGCGGGCGGGACCGCGCACGTCAACCGCGTCGGCCACGCGTTCTTCAAGACCCGCATGCGCGACGAGGGCGCGATCTTCGGCGGCGAGGTCTCCGGCCACTACT
>DASXRF010000053.1:0-5587 GCA_036506755.1 Solirubrobacteraceae bacterium
CCCCGGTCGGGACCGGACGACGCCCGACGACCCGCCGGACTTACGGACGCGCCCACTAGGCGTTGAGGACGTCGCGCGCGAGCGCGGGGAAAACCTTCGACGCGCGGAAGCGCTCGGCCTCGCGGCGGCCGCTGCGGCGCATCGCGTCGAAGGCGCCGGGGTCCTTGCGCACCTCGTCGAGGAAGCGCCACAGCTCCCACGGGGTCGTCACCTCGACGTAGTCGGCGCCTGCCACCAGGCCGTTGGTCGGGCTGACCGGCTCGGTGACGACGAGCGCGCCCGCCGCGATCGCCTGCAGGATCCGGTTCTCGAAGGTCACGTACGGCTCGTTGTGCAGGTTGATCAGCACGTCGGAGCCCTGCAGGAGGTCGACGAGGCGCTGGCCGAAGAAGCCGTGCACGACGTGGATGACGTCGAAGTCGTGCTTGGCCGGACCGAGGAACGCCTCGCGATGCGCGGTCGAGCGGCCGGTGAAGGTGATCTGCGGCGGGTCGTGGGCCGGCGGGACGGCGTCGGCGAACATGCGGTCGCTGACCGGGATCGGGAACGAGCGCCAGACCGGCATGAGGCGCTCGACGGTCGGCACGACGAGCGGGTCGAAGGAGATGATCAGGTCGAAGTTGTCGCGCTCGGCCATCTCGAGGTAGCCGAGGCGGGCGGTCAGGTCGGCGTGCGGCTCGGTGTCGCCGGGGCGGGGCAGCGGCTCGGTGAGATAGCCGATGCGCTTGGCCCGCGAGTCGCGCAGGAACCCGGGCGGGATGATCTCCGGGCGCCAGACGAAGATGACGTCGGGGTCGATCGCGTCGAGCTGCTCGCGCAGGGGGCGCGGGTCGGCGCCGTGGCGGAAATCGATGAAGCTGGGGACGATCCCGTCGGCCGGCTGCTCCAGCGAGTCGATCTCGAAGAACGCGCGCTGGCCGACGAAGGCGAGGGAGACGGCCACGCCTAGAGTATGCGCGCGTGCGCGTCTGCTTCGTGAGGACGGACCCCGCTCCGGTCGAGCTGGCGGGGGCCCTCGAGGCGGCCGGGGACGTCGAGGTGGTCGTGGCCGAGCGCCCGCCCGAGGGGCGCTTCGACGTGGCGATCGCCTGCGACTGGCGCGCGTGCGGGGCGGTCTTCGACGTGGACGCCGCGCGGCGCGCGGCGCTGCTGGTGAGCCTGGAGCACCGGGCGCTGGACCCGGCGCGGCCCGAGCGGCTGCCCGCGCTGCTCGCGCTCGACCTGCCGCTCGACTTCCTCGTCACCTCGGCGTGGGTCGAGCGCGCGCTGGCCGACGCGCGGCCGGGGGCGCGCGCCTGGCGCGTGGCGCTCGGGCGCCCGGCGCCGGCCGCGCCGCCGGCGCCGTCCGAGGACCGTGGGCCGCTGCGCGTGGCGGGCGCGGCGCCCGAGGTTCTCGAGGCCATGGAGGAGCCCGCCGAGGAGGTGCCATTGCCGGGCGACGGGGCAGCGCCGGCGCCGCACGTCGTCGTCGCGCTGCCAGGCGCCGCCGATCCGTTCGCGCGGCCGGTCTCCCCGCTGCTGCCGGTGCTGGCCGGGTTCGCCTCGGGGGCGACCGCGGTCGCCGCGCGGCTCGAGGGGCGCGACGAGGTGGTGGCGCCCGACGAGAACGGGCTGCTCGTCGAGCCCGACGACGCGCCCGGGACGGCGCGCGCGCTCGACCGCCTGGCGCGCGACCGCGCGCTGCTCGGGCGCCTGCGCGCGGGCGCGGCGCGCTCGGCGGAAGCGTGGCCGACGTGGGAGGCGGCGGGGCGCGAGCTGCGCGCCGTGCTCGAGCGCGTGCTCGCCGCCGAGCCGCCCGCCGGCGCGGCGCCCGGCGAGCTCATGCGCCACGCGCTCGCCGAGGCGGCCAAGCTCGCCGCCTACGAGAGCGCGCGCGCCGACGCGCTGCTCGCGCGCTCGCAGGCGCTCGACCAGCGCGAGACGGCCTTGGACGCCCGCGAGCGCGCTTTGGCGGCGCACCCGGCCTCGCGGGCGCTGGTCGTCGCCCAGCGGCGCTGGCGCCATCCGGTGCTGCGCCCGGTGCGCGCCGTGGTCGGGCGGCTGCGCGGCCGCACGTGAGCCGCCCGGAGCCCGGGCGGCCCTGGCGCGTCGCGTTCGTCGGCCAGGAGCACTACTTCGGCGTCTGCTCGCCGCGGAGGCCGTCGCGGGCGATCGATCCGGCGTTCGTCGACCACCGCGGCGGCGGCGATGCCGAGCTGATGCTCGCTCGGGTGCGCGCGCACCGCCCGCACGTCGTCATCGTCTTCCGGCCCGAGATCGTGCCGCCGGGGCTGTTCGCCGGGCTCGACGCGCTGACGCTCGGCTGGAACACCGAGCCCCTGCCGCGCGCCGGCCTGCCCTCGCACCGCGACCTCGACTTCCGCCTGACCGAGCTGCTGCAGACCGACCCGCTCAACTTCGACCGGCTGATCAGCTTCGAGCCGGTGTCGGCTCCGTCGGCCGAGCCGCGGCTGCGCTTCTGGCGCTCGCTGCCGCTGCCGGTCGCCGACGAGGTCTACGCCCCACTGCGCCCGATGGGCCGGCAGCCGCGCGTGGCCTTCGTCGGCTACTCGACCGCGCACCGCGAGCGCTGGCTGATCGAGGTCAAGCACCGCTTCGACGTGCTGCACCTCGTGCACGGGGTGACCGGCGACCGCCTGCTCGACTTCTACCGGCGCATCGACGTCGCCATCAACCTGCACGTGCACGAGTACCCGCAGTTCGAGAACCGCGTCGCGCTGCACCT
The DNA here is from genome assembly GCA_036506755.1 of Solirubrobacteraceae bacterium. Taxonomy (GTDB): domain Bacteria; phylum Actinomycetota; class Thermoleophilia; order Solirubrobacterales; family Solirubrobacteraceae; genus DASXRF01. Next base: position 2,726 of record DASXRF010000053.1, read on the forward strand.
CGCGGCCGGGCACCTGCTGCTCAGCGAGCCGCTCTCGCCGCTGCACGGGCTCGAGCCCGACGTCGACTTCCTCGAGGTGCGCGGGCCCAAGCAGCTGGAGTGGGCGGTCGAGGGGCTGATGCTGCGGCCGGTGGCGGACCGCAACGCCGTGCGCGTGCGGGGGCGGCGCAAGGCCGAGCACTTCCGCGCGTCGCGCGTCTACCCGCGGCTGGTGGCCGATCTCGCCGCGGACGTCGCGACCTTCGGCAGTCCGCGCCGTTAAGGGCTGCGAGGACGACCCGCTACGTTGAATCGCGTGACCGAGATCCCGTTCGATCCCTCCCGCCATCGCACGAACGGCCTGCCGCCCGCCGCCCCGGCGCCGGGCCAGCGCATCCTCGTCGCGGGCGGGGCGGGCTACATCGGCTGCGTGCTCGTGCCTCGGCTGCTGGCGCGCGGCTACGAGGTCCGCGTGCTCGACCGGCTCTACTTCGGCGAGGAGCCGCTCGACGAGTTCCGCGAGCGCATCGAGCTGGTCTGCGCCGACGTGCGCGACGTCCCGGAGGACGCGCTGGACGGCGTCGACGGCGTGATCAACCTGTCGGGCCTGTCCAACGACCCGACCGCCGAGTTCGACCCGGACGCCAACTGGCAGATGAACGCGGTGGCGACCGAGACGCTCGGGCAGATGTGCGTCGAGCGGGGGATCGAGCGCTTCGTCTTCGCCTCGTCGTGCTCGCTGTACGACGGGCTGCCGCCCGGCATGCACGACGAGACCGCGCCGATCCAGCCGCGCGCGGCCTACGCGACGTCCAAGCGCTACGGCGAGGAGGCGCTGCTGCGGCTCGTCGACGAGGGGCTGACCGCGGTGCTGCTGCGCAACGGGACCGTCTACGGCTGGTCACCGCGGATGCGCTTCGATCTCGTCGTCAACACGTTCGTCAAGGACGCGCTCCTGAACGGGCGCCTGCTGCTCCACGGCGGGGGCTGGATGTGGCGGCCGCTCGTCGACGTGCGCGACGTCAGCGACGCGATGATCGCCGCCTACGAGGCGCCTGCCGAGAAGGTGCGCGGCGAGATCTTCAACGTCCTGCACTCGAACTACCAGATCCGCGAGCTGGCGATGCTCGTGGCCGGGTCGGTGCAGCTGACGGGGCGGCGGATCGAGCTCGCCGAGGTCGAGGCGCCGCGCCTGACGCGCGACTACGAGTGCTCGAACTCCAAGCTCGCGGCGACCCTCGGCTTCATCCCGCGCCACTCGGTGCTCGAGGCCGTGACCGATCTGCTGGATCGCATCGACCACGAGGACCGCGCCAAGCTGACGGATCCGCGGGCGTACAACATCCGCTGGCTCGAGCTGCTGACCGAGGTCAAGCCGCAGCTCGAGCAGTTCGAATCCGTCCTGTGAAGGCGCTGATCACGGGGGGCGGGGGCCAGCTCGCCTCCGACCTCGCCGAGCGCCTCGGCGACGCGGCGCGGTCCTACTCGCACGCCGAGCTCGACATCACCGACGGCGCCGCTCTGGACCGGGCGTTCGCCGAGGTGTCACCCGACGTCGTCTTCAACTGCGCCGCGTTCCACAACGTCGACGTCTGCGAGCGCGAGCCCGATTCGGCGTGGGCGGTCAACGTCCGGGCGGTCCGCGACCTGGCCTCGCGGGGCGCGAAGCTGGTGCACCTCTCGACCAACTACGTCTTTGACGGCCGCCGCGCCGACCCCTACGGGGAGGACGACCTGCCGGCGCCGCGCTCGGTCTACGCGTTGACGAAGCTCGCCGGCGAGCACGCGGCCCTGGCGTACGGGTCCGGCTCGCTCGTCGTGCGCGGCGCCGGGCTGTACGGGATGCACGGCAGCGCGTCGAAGGGCGGCAACTTCGTCCAGCGCATGGTCGCGCGGGCGCGCGAGCAGGGGTCGCTGAAGATGGTCGCCGACCAGTTCTTGCAGCCGACCTACACCGCGGACCTGGCCGAAGGGCTGCTTGACGCGGTCGCGCGCGACGCTGGCGGCGTGGTGCATTTGACGGCCACCGGCGCCTGCTCCTGGTTCGAATTCACCGAGGCGATCATGCAGCTCGCCGGCCTCGACGTCCCCATCGAGCCCGTCGAGACGACGATCCCGCCGGGCTCGCCGGACCGCCCGTTGAACGGCGTCCTCGCCCGCCCACGCGCCGACGAGCTCGGCATCCCGCCGCTACGCGGCTGGCGCGAGGCACTCGAGGACTACATGGGCGCGGCGGGCCTGGCCGCCTGACGGGCCGCGCGTCAGCGCGGCGCGTGCGCGCGCGGGCGCAGCACGCGCGTGAAGCTCTCGCGCCGATGCGCGAAGTCCCCGCCGTAGGACAGCGAGACCCGGAGCCGCCTGGCCCTCCTCAGCGCCCGCGGCAGCCGCAGCACCGCCGTGAAGCGCGCGCTCTTCGCGCTCAGCCGCACGCGCCGAGCGATCCGCGGCCGCCTCGCGCTGCGCCTCGCCGGCCTCACCCGCACCACGACGGTCCCCTTGACACCGCGGCCCACCACACCGCGCACGACCAGCCTCCGCCCCCTCCGCACGACCCACCGCAACCGCAACCCGGCGGGCGCCAGCGCCGAGTTCCCACTCGTCCCGCCGAGCCCGGCCAGCGGATCGGTCCCATACCGCAGATGCACCGCAGCGGCCTTCGCCGCATCGACATTCCCAGCCGCGTCCTCCAACCACACACCGAGCGTCCAATCGCCCACTCCCGGAACGCTCAGCCCCCGCAGCGCCTCCCCGGCGCCAACCACCTGCTCCGCCTGACACCCACCATCCCCACACAGCCGGTAGTGCACCTTGGCAATCGGCGCCGCAACCCCCTGATCGGGATTCCGCCACGTCACATCGAACGCATTGGCCTGCCGCCACGCA
>DASXRF010000054.1:0-3397 GCA_036506755.1 Solirubrobacteraceae bacterium
GCGGGCTCGACGCCCCGGCGCTCGGTGTCGCGGCGGATCCGCCGCCCGGCAGGAGCGCGGCGATCCTCGGCTTTCCCGAGAACGGTCCCTACGACGTCCGCGCGGGGCGCATCGGCGCCGAGCGCACGGTGGTCACGCAGGACGCCTACGGGCGCGGCCCGGTGCGCCGGCGGATCGTGCCGCTGCGGGGCCGGGTGCGGTCGGGGAACTCGGGCGGCCCGATGGTCGACGCGGACGGTCGCGTGGCCACTACGGTCTTCGCCGCGACCGTCGGCGGGACGCGCCGCGGGGGCTACGGCGTGCCCAACTCGATCGTGCGCCGCGACCTCGACGGGGCCGGCGACGCGGTCTCGACAGGTCCCTGCGCGCGCTGACCGATAGGTATGGTGGCGCGCATGGCCAAGACCCTCGTCATCGCCGAGAAGCCCTCGGTCGGCCGCGACGTCGCGCGCGTCCTCCCCGGCCCGTTCCAGAACCAGGAGGGCTTCACCGAGGGCCCCGAGCACGTCATCACCTGGGCGGTCGGCCACCTGGTCCAGCTGGCCGAGCCCGACGAGTACAACGACAAGTTCAAGAAGTGGCGGATGGCCGATCTGCCGATCCTGCCCGAGCGCTTCAAGCTCGTCGTGCGCGACGAGCGCTCCAAGAAGCAGATGGGCGTCGTCACCAAGCTGCTGCGCCGCGACGACATCGACCTCGTCGTCAACGCCTGCGACGCCGGCCGCGAGGGCGAGCTGATCTTCGCGTACGTCTACGAGAAGGCCGGCGGCCGCAAGCCGGTCAAGCGCCTGTGGCTGAACTCGATGACCACGCAGGCGATGAGGGAGGCGTTCGCCCACCTGCGCGACGCGGCCGAGCTCGAGCTGCTCGAGGCGGCCGCCCGGTCGCGCTCGGAGGCCGACTGGATCGTCGGCATGAATGCCACGCGCGCGGCGACCATCCGGCTGCGCTCGAGCTTCGACGGCGCGGTCTCGCTCGGTCGCGTCCAGACCCCGACGCTGGCCATCCTCGCCCGCCGCGAGGAGGAGATCCGGGCGTTCAAGCCCGAGCCGTACTGGCTCGTCGACGCCGAGTTCGCAGCGTCCGGTGAGCGCGTCTACGAGGGCCGCTACCACGCCGGCGCGCAGCCGCGGCTCGCCAGCGCCGAGGAGGCCGCGCGCATCGTCGAGGCCGTCCAGGGCGGGCGCGGCACGATCACCAAGCTCGAGAAGACGACGCGCCGCGAGCGCGCTCCGCTCCTCTACGACCTGACCTCGCTGCAGCGCGACGCCAACACGCGCTTCGGCTTCTCGGCGCGCCGCACGCTCGCCGCCGCCCAGCGCCTCTACGAGGAGCACAAGGCGCTGACCTACCCCCGCACGAGCTCGCGCTTCCTGACCAGCGACATGGTCGGCGAGATCAAGCCGACCGCCGGGCAGGTCGGCCGCGCGAAGGACTACGCCAAGGCCGCCGCCTACGTCACCGGGCTCGATCTGCTGCCGCTCGGGCGCGTCGTCGACGACGCCAAGGTCGGCGACCACCACGCGATCATCCCGACCAACGCCCAGCACGTGCTCGAGCGCATGAACGAGGACGACCGCCGCGTCTACGACCTGGTCGCCCGGCGCTTCCTCGCGGTCTTCCATCCCGAGGCGGTCTTCGAGAACACGCGCGTCGAGACGACCGTCGCCGAGCACGTCTTCCGCACGCGCGGCAAGGTGCTCGTCGTGCCGGGCTGGCGCGGCGTCTACGGTGAGCTCGCCGACGCCGACCGCCGCGACGAAGACGACGAGGGCCGCGAGCAGCAGCTGCCGCGCCTCGAACAGGGCGAGGACGCCGACGTGCGCCGCGTCGAGTCGCTCGAGAAGGAGACCAAGCCCCCGCGGCGCTACACCGACGCGTCGCTGCTGGGCGCCATGGAGACCGCGGGCAAGCTCGTCGACGACGACGAGCTGCGCGAGGCGATGAAGGACTCCGGGATCGGCACGCCGGCCACCCGGGCGGCGATCATCGAGCGCCTCATAGAGGTGGGCTACGTCGAGCGCGACGCCCGGGCGTTGGTCTGCACCGAGAAGGGGCTCAACGTGATCCGCCTGCTCGGCGAGCATCCGCTCACCTCGCCCGGGCTCACCGGCGAGTGGGAGCGGCGCCTGGCCCAGATCGAGCAGGGCGCCGACTCGCGCGACCGCTTCATGCACGACATCGGCAACTTCGCCCAGTCGACGGTCTCGGAGCTCGACGCCAAGCTCAAGGACGTGCGCATCCCGCGCGCCACGCTCGGCCCGTGCCCGGTCTGCGGGCACGAGATCGTCGAGAACCGCAAGGGCTTCTCGTGCTGGTCGCGCGAGGACCCGGGCTGCGGGTTCGTCATCTGGAAGAGCAAGGCGGGCAAGAACCTCGGCGCGCCGGTGGCGCGCGAGCTCATCCAGCACGGCTACACCGAGAAGCCGGTCACCGGGTTCAAGGGGCGGTCGGGCCGCAGCTTCCGGGCCCGGCTCGCGATCCAGCAGAGCGAGGAGGGCAAGTGGCGCGTCGAGTTCGACGAGCCCTGGGCCCGCGAGGGCAAGCCACCCGAGGAGGCCGAGGAGGCGGCGGCCCCGCAGGCCGCTTGACGCGCCGCCGCCTGACCGGACCGGCGGCCGCAATGGCGCTCGCGCTGCCCGGCGCGCCGCCGATGCTCCTCCCGGGCGACGCGAGCACCGCCGCGGTGCGCGCCGACCGCGCGACGTGGATCGTCGGCGCGCGCCGGTCGGCGGGGTCGTCGCGCGTGGCCCGGCGCGCGGGCGCGCGCCACCTGACCGCGGGCGTCTGGCTGGTCTCCCGAGCGCGGGCGCGGCCGCTCGCCGCGGCGCTGCGCCGCCGCGGGGCGCTGCTGTTCGCCGAGCCCAACCGCCTGTCGAGCCGGGCGCAGGCGCCGCCCCCCGATCCGCTGTCGTCCCAGACGCCGTGGCGCGACGCCCTCGTCGATCCGTCGCTCGCGCCCCCGGCCGTCACCCCGGACAGCCCGCTGCTCGCGCTCATCGACTCCCAGCTCGACGCCGCGCACCCGGAGTTCCAGGGCGGCAACGTGACGACGCTCGGCGGCCAGCCGGTGGTCAACGAGCACGGGACCGCGACGGCCGCCGTGGCCGCCGCGCCGGCCAACGGCACCGGCATCCTCGGCATCTGGCCGGGCATGCGCGCGCTCAACGTCCCGCTGCCCGGCGAGATCACGTGCGCGGACTCGGTGAACGGGATCGTCACCGCGGTCAAGCAGAACGCGAAGGTCATCAACATGAGCTACGGCTCGCCGTCGCTGTGCTTCGCCGAGTACCTCGCGATCCAGGGGGCGACCGGCCGCGGCGTGACGGTCGTGGCCGCGGCCGGAAACGAGTTCGCCAACGGCAACCCGCTCGAGTTCCCCGCCTCGCTGCCCCAT
>DASXRF010000055.1:0-5498 GCA_036506755.1 Solirubrobacteraceae bacterium
CGAAGATCCTGCTCCAGGCGGGCGTGCGCCACGTCATCGGCTGCGACTCGCGCGGCGCGGTCCACACCGAGCGGGAGGACTACCTCGACGGCTCGATGAACGCGGTCAAGCGCTGGTACGCCGACAGCTCGAACCCCGAGCGCCGCGCCGGCGCGCCGGCCGAGGTCATCGACGGCGCCGACCTGTTCATCGGGCTGTCCGGCGCGCGCGTCCTGCCCGCGGCGGCGCTCGCGCGCATGAACGGCGACGCGATGGTCTTCGCCATGGCCAACCCGACGCCCGAGGTCACGCCCGAGGAGGCCGCGCCCTACGCGCGGATCGTCGCCACCGGGCGCTCGGACTACCCCAACCAGATCAACAACGTGCTCGCCTTCCCGGGGATCTTCCGCGGCGCGCTCGACGTTCGCGCCCGCCAGATCACCGAGACGATGAAGCTCGCGGCCGCGCACGCGATCGCCGCGATCATCCCCGAGTCCGAGCTGCGCGAGGACTACATCGTCCCGTCCGTCTTCAACCGCGACGTCGCCCCGGCCGTGGCGGCCGCCGTCGCCGAGGAGGCGCGCGCCGAGGGCGTCGCGCTCGCCGACGAGGAGGCGCTCGGGTTCGCGCCCGCCGACGAGGGACGCGTGCGGGGCGCGGCGTAGCGCTCAGCGCCCGCCGGGGACGCCGGCCAGGGCGCGGCGCGCGAGGCGCACCTGCTCGGCGACCTCGTCGACGGGCGCGCTCGCCCGCACCCCGCGGTCCAGCGCGGCGACGCGGGCGCCGAGTTCGGCTGCGCCCCGGGGGTCGAGCACCGCGAGGTCCGGCCGGGCGGCCCGCACCGCGTCGCGGATGCGCGCCATGGCGCCCTGCACGCCGGCCGCCTCGTCTCCCGTGCCGCGCGCGGCCTGCGGATACTCGGTGGCGAGCAGCTGCAGGCCGTTGACCGCAGGGCGCAGCTGCTCGCGCAGCTGGTCGACGACGTCGCCCGCCGCCGGCTCGGGCGCGCTCGAGCGGCCGAGCGCGAACCCGATCCCGCCGCCGAGCGCGAGCGCGACGACGGCCACGGCGGCGAGCACCGTCGCGCGCGTGCGGCTCGGCTGGCGGTACAGCGACACGGGATCCTCAGCGCCAGACGACCGCGACCGCGAGGTCGTCGCCGTCGAGCGCGGCCCGCGCCGTCGCGAGGATCTCGTCGGTGCGGCGCGCGTCGGAGGTGTCGAGGATCCGCGGGCCCGACACGATCGCCACGCGCGGGACGACGGTCGCGACGCCCAGCTGGACCGTGGCCTCGTCGACCGCGCGGACGAGATCGTCGAGCAGCTTGTGCCCGCGGCCGGTGACGACCCGGCGGGCGCGCGTCGCGAGCGCGACCGAGCCGTGGCCGTCGACGACCGCGACGGGCCCCGAGCCGTTCTCGCAGTAGACGCGGTAGAAGGGGTTGGCCGCCACGAGCTCGAGCTCGTCCTGGCGCACGCCGAGCGCCTCGGCGGCCGCGCGATGCTGCGCCGGCTCGTCGACCGCGGGACGGCCCGCCGCGCCGCGCTCGAGCGCCACGGCGCCCGTCGCGACGGCGCGCAGCTGGCCCTGGCGCGGCTCGTACGTGCACTCGACCCGGACGGTGTCGGGCGCGGCGCCCGCGTCGACGCACGCCTCCTCGGCGGCGCGCGCGGCCGCGGCGGCGGCGGCGCCTTCGCCGGTCGCCGTCCGCACGACCTCCGCGCGCACCAGCGACAGCGCCGCGCCGACCGACGAGAGCACCTCGGGGTGGCGGGGGCGCAGCAGCGGGCGGCCGAGGCGCCGGGCGACCTCGCCCGCCAGCGCGGGACCGGAGCCGCCCAGGGCAACGACGGGGACGTCGCGGTCGAAGCCGTGCGAGCGGGCCGCCTCGTCGACCGCGCCGGCGATCTTGTCGACGGCCGCGTCGAGCAGCGCCCGGGCGGCGCGCTCGGGCGTGGTGCGCAGACGCGCGGCGAGCGGCGCGAAGGCGAGGCGGGCCGCGTCGGCGCAGCCCTCGGCGTGGCTGCCCGCCGGCACGAGCCCGAGCGCGTTGGCCGCGCACGTCGCGGTCAGGGCGAGCCGCGTGCCGTCCGGCGTGCGAATCGCCGTGTAGCACTCGGGATCGCCCGGCCGCGGCGCGACGAGCTCGAGCTGCGCGCCCTCGACCTCGGCCGGCTCGGCGAAGCAGGCGTACGGCAGGCCGGCGATATGTGCGCTGCGCGGGCCCGCCTCGGCGATCCGGCGACGGCGCAGGGTGGCCATGCTGCCGCCGGCGGCGCCCACCACCCAGCTGTCGACGGAGCGGATCGCCGTGGGCCGGCCCATCACCTTCAGCGAGCGCAGCACGGTGCGGCCGCGGTCGACGACGGACACGTTCGACGAGGTGCCTCCGCACTCCAGCACGATGCCGCGCGTCAGCTTCAGCTCGTGCAGGGCGGCGGCCACGCCCGCGGCGGGACCGGCGCCGATCGAGAACGACGGGGCGCGCCGGAAGGCCTCGAGGCTCATGGCGCCGCCGTCGCCGCGCAGCACGAGCAGCGGCACGTCGATGCCCCGCCGGCGCAGGACCTCCTCGACGACGCCGGCGGTGCGCTCCATGAGCGGCAGGATCGACGCGTTGACGGCCGCGCTGACCGTCCTCAGCTCCAGCCCGTACGCCGCGGAGAGCTCGTGGCCGGCACACGTCGGCAGGCCGCGCTCGCGAGCGCGGCCGGCGATGAGGCGCTCCGCGTCGGGCGCGTCGACCGCAAAGGCGCCGGACGCTGCGATCGCCGTGCACCCGGCCGCGACCAGACGGTCCAGCGCGGCGTCGACGTCGGCGACCGCCAACCCGCCGGTGGCGTCGACGAAGACGTGCTCCGTGCGCAGCGTGCGGCCCGGGGCCAGGGCGACGTCACCGACGGCGGTCCGCTTGCGCGCGGGACGTAGGTCCGGCTGGCGGCCGACGCCGACCACGCCCACCTTCGCGACGTCGCCCTCGAGCAGGGCGTTCATCGCCTGCGTCGTCGAGAACGCGACAAGCTCGACGTCGCCGCCGCGCACCGCCGGGTCCTCGAGCAGCCGGCCCAGGGCCCGGGCGACCCCCTCGGTCACGCCGTCGGGCGCGTGATGCGTCGTCGGCACCACCGCCTGGGCGCGCAGCTCGAGCGAGGCCGCGCCGACGGCGACCGCCTTGGTGAACGTCCCGCCGACGTCGACGCCGACGCGCAGGGTCATGCGGCCACCGCCTCCGCCGCGCGCTCGCGGCGGCGCCGGCGCGCGGGCGTCCACACGAAGACCCACGCGGCGCCGGCCAGGTAGATCGCCAGCAGCGCCGCCTGGATCGCGAGGCCCTGACGCGTCGGGTGCACGCCGGTCAGCTCGGCGACGAAGACCGGGGGCCGCGCCCAGCCAGCGTGCACCGGCGTCGCGGCGAGGGCGTCGGCCTCCTGCAGCGACCGCACGGCGTTGCCCGCGAATGCGACCGACAGCAGCAGCAGGACCGACGCGCCGGCGATCAGCATCGGCTTGAGCGGGATCTTGCGGCCGAGCCGCAGCACCGCGTAGCCGACCGCCGCCAGCGCGGCCACGGCGGTGATCGCACCGAGCGCGATCCAGAGCTCGAGGCCGTCGGCGAACAGCATGAGCGCCTGGTAGAAGAGCACGGTCTCGAAGCCCTCGCGGTACACCGCCGTGAAGCCGAGCGCGGCGAAGGCGCCCGCGCTTCCGGCCGCGATCGCCATGGCCACGCGCGCCCGCATGAACTCCATGCGCCGTCGCTGCTCCAGGCGGGCCACCAGCCAGAAGCTCACGAGGATGAGCACCCCGATGGCGAGCATCGCGGTGATCGCCTCGAGCAGCTCGCGGTTGACCGGTGCGATGTCGAGCACGACGTTCGCCAGCACCCACGTCACCGCGGTGGCGCCGACGGCCGCCAGCGCGCCGAGCGTCAGCGGGCGCCGGTAGCCGCTCGCCTGACCGGCGGCGAGCGAGCCGAGCAGGATCGCGATCAGCAGCACCGCCTCGACGCCCTCGCGGAAGAGGATGGAGAACGAGAAGCCGTAGGCGAGCGCGGGCGCGGCGACGCCCTTGGCCGCCAGCGCGCGATCGGTCGCGTCGAGCCCGCCGCGCACGTCGCGGACGTCGGCGCGGATCTCGGCGTAGGGCCGGCGCGCCTGCAGGTCGCTGCGCAACTCGGCGAACTTGAACTCGGTGTCGAGCACGAGGTTCGGGTCGCGCAGCCGCAGCGGGATCTCGACGTACTCGTAGTGGTCGAGGTACGCCGTCCGGGCGAGGTCGTGCGCGCGCGCGTAGTCGCCGGCCTTCGCGGCGGCCAAGGCGCGGTCGATCATGACGCGCGCGACGGCGTTCTCGTCGCGCCCCCGCTGGACGTCGTCGCGCTTCGCCCAGGCCGGCCCGGCCCACGCCAGCGAGCCCAGCAGCGCCAGGCTCGCCAGCAGGACCGACAACCGCCGGACGCTCATCGCAGGGCGGCCTCCGCCCTCTCGAGGTCGCGCATGATCTCGTCGCCGAGGCGCATCACCTCGGCGGCCGGCGCCCCGGACTTGATCTTGGCGCGCAGCTCCTCGCGGATGCCGTCCTCGAGCTTCTCGGTCAGCTCGTGGTCGACCTCCCCCAGCGGGCCCTCGACGATCTCGAAGTGCTCCAGGTAGGTGTCGCCGACCTGGCGGTCGGCGGCGGCGCGCTCGCCGGAGCGGTAGGCGTCGAGCGCCTGGTCGAGGCCCTTGCGCACCTCGCCCAGCTCGGCCACCGCGCGCTGCGGGGTCGCCTGCGTCTGTCCCTTGTCGGATTCCTTGCCGTCGCCATCGCCGCATCCCACGGCGAACGTGCCGACGACCAGTGCCGCGGCGATTCCCACTCGTACCGTCACGCATTGCCTCCCGAGGTCCATTAGGGCACCCTAAGTCGCTGACGGCGCGAAAACCTAGCAGGGCTATCGGCTTTGGGGGAGGCATGCCCTCGCAGAGCTTCCCCCGTAGCGTTCGCAATGGCCCTGAAACGAGGAAGGAGGTCGGGCATGAGGGTGACGGTAAGCGGCGCGACCGGGCTGATCGGCCGCCGGCTGGTGGGTGCCCTGCGCGACCGCGGCGACGAGGTCACGGCGCTCTCGCGCTCCCCGGACCGCGCGGCCGCGTCGCTCGGCGTCGAGGCGGTGGCCTGGGACGCGGCCGGAGGGCCCGCCCCGGCGGGCGCGCTCGCCGGGCGCGACGGCGTCGTCCACCTCGCGGGCGAGCCGGTCGCTCAGCGCTGGAACGCCGCGGTGCGCGAGCGCATCCGCGCTTCGCGCGAGGATGGCACGCGCAACCTGGTCGCGGGCCTGCGCGCCGCCGAACCCCGCCCCGCCGTGCTGCTCTCGGCCAGCGCGGTCGGCTACTACGGCCCGCGCGGCGACGAGCGCGTGACCGAGCCCCACCCGCCCGGCGACGACTTCCTCGCGCGGGTCTGCGTGGCCTGGGAGCGCGAGGCCGAGGCCGCGTCCGCGCTCGGCGTGCGCGTCGTGCGCGTCCACACCGGGGTGG
>DASXRF010000056.1:0-2067 GCA_036506755.1 Solirubrobacteraceae bacterium
GCTCGTGCGCGGCGGCCAAGCCGGCCATGCCGCCGCCGAGGACCGCGACGCTCGGTGCGCGGCGGCCCCGCTTCGTCGCGTAGGCCGGAGGCGTCGCGCTGAGCGCGACCGCCGCGCCCGCCGTCGCTGCCCGCTGCAACAGGATGCGCCGCGTGATGCCGCGCGTTGACCTCGTCTCGTTCACCGTCCCTCCCGCAGGACCATTTGACGAACCAGATCGTCACTATTGCATGTGACGATCAGTGTCGTCAATATCCGCCCGTGGCGACGAGGGCCTCACGTGCTCCCCAGCGCAGGTACGGCGGCGTCAGCGCCGATGAGCGCGTCGCCGCACGCCGCGGGAAGCTCCTCGACGCGGGACTCGAGCTGTTCGGCACCCGCGGCTTCGCGACGACGGGCGTAAAGGACATCTGCCGGCAGGCGGGCCTCACCGACCGCTACTTCTATGAGTCCTTCAACGACAACGGCGAGCTGTTTCTCGCGGTCTTCGACCGGCTGACCGACGAGCTCTTCGCTGCGGTGGCCGCGGCCGTCGCCGGCAGCGGCAGCGACCCCGAGCGCCAGCTGCGGACCGCGATCGGCACGTTCATCCATGCCCTGGCCGCCGACCCCCGGAAGTCGCGCGTGCTCTTCGCCGAGGCCGCGGCAGCGGGCGCTGACGCCGCCGCGCACATGCGGACCACGCTTCGCCGCTTCGCCGCGCTCGTCGCGGCGACCGCGCGCGAGCACCTGCCGGCCGAGACCACGGACGAAGAGGTCCAGATCCTCGCGCTGTCTCTCGTCGGCTTGCTCGAGCGCGTCGTCACCGAGCGCCAGGACGGCGCGCTCGACATCCCGGTCGAGCGCTTGATCGAGCGCTGCGTGCGGCTCTACGCCGCGCTGCTCACGGGGGCGCAGTAGTGCCGAGCGTCGACGTGCCCGCTCCGGCCGAGGCGCTTCGCGTCAGCGTCGGCGCGATGACGTTCGCGGCGCTGGCCTGGGGACCGCCGGATGGCCCGCTCGCGCTCTGTCTGCACGGCTATCCCGACACGGCGCGAACCTGGCGCCATCTCGGGCCGTACCTCGCCGAGCGCGGCTGGCGCGTCGTCGCCCCGTACACGCGCGGCTACGCGCCGACCGACCTCGCCCCCGACGGCAGCTACCAGCTCGGCGCGCTGGCCCGCGACGGGGCGCGACTGCACCACGCCCTCGGCGGCGACGAGCGCGCGGTGCTCATCGGCCACGACTGGGGCGCCGCGACGGCGTACGTGCTCGGCGCGCACGCGCCGCAGCTGTTTCGGCGGATCGTGACGATGGCGGTCGCCCCGGGACCGGTGCTGGTGTCGCCGTTTCGTTCACCGGCGCAGGTCGCCAGGGACCTCGCGCTGATCGGTCGGCAGCTGAGGATGAGCTGGTACATGTTCTTCCAGTTGCTGCCGGGGGTCTCGGAGCGGGCGCTGCGGCGCGTGATCCCGCGGCTGTGGGCCGACTGGTCGCCCGGCTACGACGCCCGCGAGGACGTCGCCGACGTGTTCGCCGCGCTCAATGAAAACGACAGGGCGACCGCCGCCCTGCGCTACTACCGCGCCTTCTTCCTGCCGTGGATGCGGAGACGCGAGTACGCCGCCGAGCAGGCGCACCTCCTCGAGGTCCCGCCCGTCCCGCTGCTGTACCTGCATGGCGAGCGCGACGGCTGCCAGCTCCCGGCGGTCGCGCGGCGGGCCACGGCGATCCTGACGCCGCCCAGCCGCTTCGAGCTTGTCCCCGACGCCGGCCACTTCCTGCACCTCGAACGTCCCGCCGAGGTCAACGAGCGCATCGCGGCGTTCATCGCGACCGGCTGAGCCGCGTCGCGAGGCGCCGCGGGACAGGAGCCGCTCACGGTCGAAGCGCCCGCGACGCAGCGGCGCCGCCCACCTGCTCGGCGCGCCACCCGAGCCCTCGATCGCACCACGAACGGTGCGTCATGAGCGTCGTGGATGATGCATCGCCGCGACGATGACTACGATGCCGCCCAACTCGAGCACAGGAGTGACATGCCAGAGGTCAGCGATGTCGGCGCGATCGTCCAGATGGTCAAGACGCGCA
>DASXRF010000057.1:0-4827 GCA_036506755.1 Solirubrobacteraceae bacterium
GCGTGCGTGAAAGAAGAGCCATGTCGCGAGGATGGCCTTTAGCCCGCCCGTCCGCCATCCGACATTGGTCCTAGGACCGATGAACGGAGCACCGCGATGAGAAGCAGAGACGACGTCCGCGAGCCCGGCGGGTCGGCGAAAGCGCTTGCGCAGTTCGTGCTGAGCGGGCTCGTCGCGGTCGCGCTGCTCGGGCTCGCCGCGGTCGAGGTGATGCGCCGCAGCGGCACCGACGAGGCCGTCCGCGAGGCCAAGCAGGTCACCCGCCTGGCCGGTGACGGGATCGTCGCGCCCCGGGCGAGCCAGGCGCTGCTGCACGGCGACCCCGACGCGATCCGGCGGATGGACGCAATCGTGCGGCGCAGCGTCCTCGGCGGCTCGGTCGTGCGCGTGAAGCTGTGGGGGCCCGACGGCCGCATCGTCTACTCCGACCAGCACCAGCTGATCGGCAAGCGCTTCGAGATCGGCGACGAGGAGCGCGAGGCGCTCGAGCACCAGACCGTCGACGCCGAGGTCTCCGACCTAACCGAGCCGGAGAATCGCTACGAGCGTCGCGAGCGCAAGCTGCTCGAGGTCTACCTCGGGATCCGTAGCCCCAACGGCGCGCCGCTGCTCTTCGAGGCCTACAACCGCTTCAGCTCCGTGACGGCCAGCGGCCGGCGCCTGTGGCTGGTCTTCGCCCCCGCGCTCATCGGCGCGATGCTGCTGCTCGAGGCCGCGCAGGTGCCGCTCGCGTGGTCGCTGCTGCGCCGCCTGCGCCGCGGGCAGCGCGAGCGCGAGGAGCTGTTGCAGCGCGCGCTGGACGCCGCCGAGAACGAGCGCTCGCGGATCGCCCGCGACCTGCACGACGGCACGGTCCAGGACCTCGCCGGCGTGTCGTTCACGCTCGCCGCCGCTGCCGACAAGCTCGAGGGGCGCGGCCAGGACCAGGAGGCCGCCCTGGTCGAGCAGGCCGCCGCCGACACCCGCCGCAGCGTCCGCGAGCTGCGCACGCTGCTCGTCGACCTCTACCCGCCGACGCTCCACCAGCAGGGCCTGGCCGCCGCGCTGGCCGACCTGCTCGCGCCGCTGGCCTCGCGCGGGCTGGACACCGACCTGCGCGCCGACCCGGCGCTGCGCCTGCCCGAGAACGCCGAGCGCGTGATGTTCCGCGCCGCCCAGGAGGCGCTGCGCAACGTCGTCAAGCACGCCAACGCCCAGCGCGTCGAGGTGTGCGTCGACCGGCGCAACGGCAGCGTGGCGCTGACCGTCGCCGACGATGGGTGCGGCCATGCGGCCCTCCCCGAGGTCGACGGCCACTTCGGCCTGCGGATCGTCCAGGACCTGGCGCGCAACGCCGGCGGCGAGTTCTCGCTCGAGCCGGGCGACGAGGGCGGCACGGTGTTTCGCTTCGAGGTGCCGGCATCGTGATCGACCCCGGAAGCCGGCGCCGCGTCGCCCGCACGCCCAGCACCGGGGACCCCCGCACTGGAGTGGCATCGTGATCCGGGTCCTGCTCGCCGACGACCACGCGGTCGTGCGCTCCGGCCTCACCCAGCTGCTGGCCACCGTGGAGGACGTCGAGGTCGTCGGCGCCGCCGCGGACGGCGCGGAAGCCGTCGAGCTGGCCCTCGCGCAGCGGCCGGACGTCGTGCTGATGGACCTCTCGATGCCGGTCATGGACGGCATCGAGGCCATCCGCCGCGTGCGCGGCCACGACCCCGAGGCACGGATCGTCGTGCTGACCTCGTTCTCGGACCGCGAGCGTATCCTCGACGCGCTCGACGCGGGGGCGATCGGCTACCTGCTCAAGGACGCCGAGCCCGACGAGCTCATCCGCGGCGTGCGGGCGGCCGCCGCCGGCGAGGCGCCGCTGGCGCCCAAGGCGGCCAGCGCGGTCCTGACCGCGCGCGCCGATCAGCGTCCCGCCGCCGAGCTCACGCCGCGCGAGCGCGAGGTGCTCGGCCTGCTCTCGCGCGGCAAGGCAAACAAGCAGATCGCCCGCGAGCTCGGCATCAGCGAGAAGACCGTCAAGGCGCACCTGACGCGGGTCTTCGAGGCGATCGGCGTCAGCGATCGCACCGCCGCCGCGCTGTGGGCGCAGCGCAACCTCAGCTAGTGCTCGCGACACTAGAGGCTTCTGGCCAGCTCGACGAGCAGGCGCACCCCGAAGCCGCTGCCGCCCTTCTCGGCGTAGGCGCGCCCGCGATCCCACGCCACGCCGGCGATGTCGAGGTGCGCCCACGGCACGGCTCCGGTGAAGCGCTTGAGGAACTCGCCGCCGACGATCGAGGACGCCTTGCGCTCCTCGGGGGCGTTGTTGAGGTCGCCGTAGCGGCCCTTGACGAGGTCGGCGTACTCGTCGTGCAGCGGCAGCCGCCAGAGCTGCTCCCCGGCCGCGTCGCCCGCCGCGACGACCCGCTCGACCCACTCGTCCTCGGTGCCCATGACGCCGGCGTAGGTCGAGCCGAGCGCGACGATGATCCCGCCGGTGAGCGTGGCCACGTCGACGAGGCGCTCGGCGCCCTGCTCGCGCGCATGGGCGAGGCAGTCGCACAGCACGAGCCGGCCCTCGGCGTCCGTGTTGTTGACCTCGACGGTCAGGCCCTCCTTGGTGCGGACGATGTCGCCCGGCTTGACCGAGTGCCCGCTCGGCAGGTTCTCCGTCGCGCCGATCACCGCCACGACGCGCACGGGCAGCTCGAGGCGCGCGATCGCGCCGACGGCCTCGAGCACGGCTGCGCCACCGGACATGTCGAACTTCATCTCGCTCATCTTCGCCCCGGGCTTGATCGAGATCCCGCCCGAGTCGAAGGTCACGGCCTTGCCGACGAGCCCGAGCACGGGGCCGCCTGCGCCCGGGCCGTCGTAGCGCAGGGTGATCAGCGCCGGCTCCTCGTGGGTGCCCTGGGCGACGGCGGCGAACGCGCCCATGCCGCGCGCGACGATGCCCTCGCGACCCTCGACCTCGGCCTGCACGCCCTCGAGCTCGCGCGCCCGCTCGGCCAGCCGCGTCGGCGTCATCTCGTTGGCTGGGGCGTTCTGCAGGTCGCGGCAGGAGTTGACCGCCTCGGCGACGATCGCCGCGCGCCGGACCGCCTCGCCGACGTCGTGGTGGGCCGACACGGCCAGGTCCTCGAGCACGGCCGGCGCGTCCTCTGGCGGCTCCTTGTAGCGCTCGAAGCGGTACGCGCCCAGCACCGTCCCCTCGACGAGCGCGCCGGCGACCTCGTCGCCCACGTGGTGGGGCAGCTCCCAGCACAGCGAGCGCGCGCCGAGCTCGCCCGCGCGGCGCTGGGCGGTCGCGGCGGCGAGGCGCGCGCGCTCGGCGTCGAAGCCGTCGCGGGACCCGAGGCCGACCAGGAGCCAGCGCTTGCCGTCGGCGTGGGTCAGCGCGACGTGCTTGAACGAGCGCCGGGCCTCCCCGGACTCGAGCAGCGCCTGCAGCTCGCCGCCGCCGGTGTCGTGGGCGACGTCCTCGCCGTCGAAGACGCCGACCGCGACCGTGTCGGCGGCCGTGTCGCGCGGCGCGTCGGTCGTGGCGGTCACGCGCATGGAAGGGCGCACCATAGACTCAGCGGCCCCCTTCGCGAGACCCAGGAGACACCCCGATGCCCAAGACGGTCATCCTTGGAACCGCCCGAACCCCCATCGGCAAGCTTGGCGGCGGCCTGTCGACGCTGAGCGCCACGCAGCTCGGCGGCACCGCCATCCGCGCCGCGCTCGAGCGCGCCGACGTCGCCCCCGACCAGATCGAGCACGTGGTCATGGGCCAGGTCCTGCAGGCCGGTCAGGGCCAGATCCCTTCGCGCCAGGCGCAGATCGACGCCGGGATCCCCAAGGAGGTCTCCTCCGAGACGATCAACAAGGTGTGCGCGTCCGGCGTGCGCGCCGCCGCGATCCTCGACACGCAGATCCGCGCCGGCGAGGTCGAGATCGGCGTCGGCGGCGGCATGGAGTCGATGTCGCAGGCGCCCTACCTGCTGCCGCAGGCGCGCTTCGGCTACCGGATGGGCGACGCCAAGGCCCTCGACGCGATGGTCCACGACGGGCTGACCAATCCCTTCAGCGGCCGCCAGATGTTCGACGAGGCCACCGAGGTCGGCGACCAGCTCGAGCTCACCCGTCCCGACCTCGATCGCTGGGCGCTGCGCTCGCACGAGCGCGCGATCGCCGCGACCGACGAGGGCCGCATGGCCGACGAGATCGTGCCGGTCACCGTGAAGGCCAAGAAGGCCCAGACCGTCGTCGAGGTCGACGAGGGGCCGCGCCGCGACACGACACTGGAGAAGCTCGCCGCGCTGCCGGGCCTGGTCGGCAAGGAGGGCTCGCACACCGCCGGCAACTCGCCGGGCGTCAACGACGGCGCCGGCGCGCTGGTGCTCGCCAGCGACGAGTGGGCGAGCGCCAACGGCAAGGAGGTCCTCGCCGAGATCGTCGCGCAGGCGCAGGTCGCCGACGACTACCCGATGCTCGCCAAGACGCCGGCGCTGGCGGCGCTCAAGGCGCTCGACAAGGCGGGCCTGCAGCCCGGCGACATCGACCTGTGGGAGATCAACGAGGCGTTCGCCTCGGTGACCCTGAACGCCATCCGCATGCTCGGCATCGACGAGGACCGCGTCAACGTCAACGGCGGCGCGGTCGCGATCGGGCACCCGATCGGCGCGTCGGGCGCGCGCATCCTCGGCACGCTCGTGCACGAGCTGCGCCGGCGCGGCGGCGGCCTGGGTGTCGCGGCCATCTGCTCGGGCGGCGGTCAGGGCGACGCGATCATCATCGAAGTCAACGGTGGCTAGGGCCGCCGCATTCTTCGACCTGGATAAGACGCTGATGGAGGGCTCGTCGGCCTTC
>DASXRF010000058.1:0-1811 GCA_036506755.1 Solirubrobacteraceae bacterium
GCGGGCCGAACTCCTCAACGCTTGTCGCCATCACCGACACGATCAGGGGCACCGGCAGATCCGCAAGCACCGGCAGGTCGGCGGCGAGAAACCCCTCCAGGCCCTTGTTGGGCAGCCCGATCGAGTTGACCATCGCAGCCGGCTCCTCCCACAACCGCGGCGGTGGATTGCCGACCCGCGGGGCCGGGGTGATCGTCTTCGAGACGTAGGCGCTGAACGGGAAGCGCTCGAGCACCTGATCGCCGAACGCGCGCCGCGCGGCGATCGCGTCGAAGGTCCCCGAGCCGTTGACGACCGGGTGGGCGAGGTCGATGCCGCAGAAGTTCATGCGACCTCGTCCAGCGCCGCGGCCTCCAGCACCGGGCCGTCGACGCACAGCCGCACGTAGCCGTCGCGCGTCGGGACGACGCAGCCGAAGCAGGCGCCGTACCCGCACGCCATCCCGGACTCGAGCGCCAGCTGCGCGGGCACGGCGCGCTCCGCGCACAGCGCGCGCACGGCCTCGAGCATCGGCGGCGGGCCGCACGCGTAGACGACGACGTGGTCATCGCCGTCGAGCTCCCCGGCCAGCAGGTCGGTGACGAAGCCGTGGTGGCCGACCGAGCCGTCGTCGGTGGCGACGCGCGCGTCGCGCATGAGCGCCGCGCCGGGAGCGTGCGCCTCGTCGCGGAAGCCGAGGAGGGTGACGGCGTCGCCGAGGCGGTCCTGCAGCGCGGCCAACGGCGCCGCCCCCACCCCGCCCCCGCACAGCACCGGCGCCCGGCCGGCCTCCGGCAGCCGGAAGCCCGCGCCCAGCGGGCCGAGGACCCACAGCTGCTCGCCGCGAGCCGCCTGGCCCAGGCGCGCGGTGCCCGGCCCGACGTCCTCGAGCATGAAGTGCAGCTCGCCGTCGACGGCGCGCAGGTACGAGAAGGCCCGCGGCAGGTAGGGCCGCTCGTCGTCTCCCGCGCCCCAGCGCTCGACGGTCGCCAGCATGTAGAACTGCCCCGGCCACGGCTCGGGACCGTCCGGGTCGGCGACGCGCAGCACGCGGTAGGCGCCGACGGCGTCATTGCTCGTCACGGTGCAGGCGCGCCGGCCGAGGGGCGCGAGCACGCGCGTCACGCCGTCGGCACCTTGGGGCGGTGCAGCTCCTGCAGCGAGAGCACCTCCGGCTCGCCCGCCCGCGCCGCGCGGATCGCGCGCACCGCGGCGAGGGCGCCCGACAGCGTCGTGATGCACGGGATGCCCTGGGCGACCGCGGCGCTGCGGATCTCGTAGCCGTCCGAGCGCGCGCCCGAGCCCGTCGGGGTGTTGATCACCAGGTCGACGTCGCCCCGCGCGATCCAGTCGACCACGTGCGGCGAGCCCTCGTTGATCTTGTTGAGCACCTCCACCGGGACGCCGAGCGCGCGGATCGCCTTCGCCGTCCCCCGCGTGGCGACGATCCGGAAGCCGAGGTCGTAGAGCATCGCCGCGATCGCCACGCCGGCCTGCTTGTCGGAGTCCGTGACGGTGATGAACGCCGTGCCACCCTGCGGCAGCGCGGAGCCCGCCGCCGCCTGCGCCTTGGCGAACGCGGTCGGGAAGTCGTGGGCGATCCCCATCACCTCGCCGGTCGAGCGCATCTCCGGGCCGAGCAGCGAGTCGGTCCCGCTGAAGCGGTTGAACGGCAGGACGGCCTCCTTGACCGACACGTGGTCGCCGCGCATGGGGTCGGCCGGCAGGTCGAGGTCCTCGATGCTCTCGCCGAGCATGAGCCGGCAGGCCATCTTCGCCAGCGGCACGCCGACTGCCTTGCTGACGAACGGCACGGTGCGAGACGCCCGCGG
>DASXRF010000059.1:0-4800 GCA_036506755.1 Solirubrobacteraceae bacterium
CGCGCCAGGAGAGCGGGCGGCTGGCCTGGGCGGCCAGGTAGACGACGCGGTCGGGCTGGAGCGCGAGCACCTCGTCGAGCTGGTCGCGCCGGCGCACGTCGACGTCCTCCACGCGCGCGCCGAGCGCCTCGACCTGCTCGCGCCGCGTCGCGTGCCAGTTGTCGGCCACCACGACGTCCTCGCCGCGCGCGAGGGCGAGCTGCGCCACCTTCGCGCCGATGTAGCCGGCGCCGAGGACCAGGATCACAGCGCGCGAGGCTACGCGCTGAGTGCGGTGGCGTGCTCGGGCGCCGGCGCTGTGTCGACCGGACGCGCGCGCATGGCGACCTCGGCGACCGGCAGGCCGTGCCACGCGACGCGGACGACGTAGCGCAGCGTGCCGTCGTCCTCGAGGCGCCCCCCGTCGCGGCAGGTGACGATGTAGCGCAGTGGGCCGACGGGGACGAGGATGCGATACGGCGCCACGCGGTAGCCGTCCTCGTCGACGACGACGTCGGCGCCGTCGGGCATGTCGTCGCCGCTGACGTGGATCCGGGTGGGGGAGACGATGTGCGCGAAGCGCACGCGCTCCTCGACGCGCCCGCCCGCGAAGACCGCGCGGTCGCGCACGATCCCCACGTCGCCCGACGTCCACGTGGTCGTGCGGCTGAGCGTGAACCGGGGGCCGCCGAGGCCCCAGGCCCACAGCCGGCCCTCGCCGGTCCAGGCGGCGCCGAAGAAGTCGCGCGGGCGCAACGGCGTCGGCGCCGACAGCCGGGGCGCCGGACGCGTCTCGTACAGGATGCCCACGGCGGCGATCACCAGCCACGCCTGCGCCGCCAGCAGCTGGCCGCGCTCGACGATGCCGTCGGGCGCGTCGGTCCCCCGGTACAGCGCCGCGGCGACGACGCCGAGGCCGATGCCGATCAGCCCGGCGTCGAGCGCGAGCGCGGCGGTGACGCTGGGCCACAGGGCGCGCGCGAGCGCGAACGCCGACGCGACGAGCGCGGCCGACGTCACGAGCCCCGCCCAGAGGTGGGCGGTCGTGCGCCACGAGAGGTCGCCGGCCTCGAGGCGGGCGTTGCAGGCGTCGCGCGAGACGTCGCAGTCCAGGCGGCACAGCGCCGCGACGACGAGCCCGGCCGCCACCACGACGAACAGGGCGGCGGCCACCGTGGCCGCGCGTCGCCGCGGCAGCACGGCGAGCAGCCCCGGCGCGAGCGCGGCCGCGCTCAGGCCGAGCAGCCCCATCGCCGCCATGGCGACCCCCGGGTGCCGCGCGCCGTGGGCGGCCAGCGCGCTGACGCCGGAGTCCGCGTGGGAGTAGTGCGGCTGAAGCGCGCCGGCGAGCAGCCATCCGGCGACGAAGAGCGGCTGCGCGGCGATGGTCAGCCGGGCGAGCGAGCGGATCGTTGGCTTCATGGGTCCCTGCCTCCCGTGAGTGTACGCCGTACTGTACGGTGTACACGAGATGAGTCAAGTCGTCAGGGGCCGTCTGTCTCGCGAGCTGATTCTCGACGCCGCGGTCACCCTCGCGCGCCGGGACGGCGTCGGCGCGGTGAGCATGCGCCGCATCGCCGAGGAGCTCGACGTCTGGCCGATGAGCCTGTACCGCCACTTCCGCGACAAGGACGAGCTGCTCGACGCGCTGGCCGAGGACGCGGCGCGGGGGATCGCGGCCCCGGCGGGAGACGGCCCGTGGCGCGACGAGGCGCGGGAGCTG
Organism: Solirubrobacteraceae bacterium; assembly: GCA_036506755.1. GTDB lineage: Bacteria > Actinomycetota > Thermoleophilia > Solirubrobacterales > Solirubrobacteraceae > DASXRF01. The sequence goes on from DASXRF010000059.1 coordinate 1,703, forward strand.
CTGCGCGCGGCGCGCCGCGCGTTCGAGCGCCACCCCGCCGGCCTGCGGCTCCACCGCGAGCCGCGGCTGCACGACGCGGGGCTCGACGTCCTCGCGCGCGCGGGCTTCGCGGGCGACGAGGCCGCGAGCGCGTGGGCGGCGCTGCTCGCCTACGCCGCCGGGGCGGCGGCGACCGAAGCCGGCGCGGCCGACTTCGAGTACGGGCTGGAGCGCCTGCTCGACGGGCTCGAGGCGCGCCACACTTCGCCGCCATGAGCTACGAGCACCTGCGCTACGAGCACGACGACCACGTCGTGACGCTGACCTACGACCGCCCCGACCAGCACAACGCGATCAGCCGGGCGATGGCCGGCGAGCTGCACGACGCCTGGCGGCGCTTCCGCGACGACCCCGACGCGTTCGTGCTGGTCATCACCGGCGCGGGGGAGACGACGTTCTGCGCCGGCTGGGACCTGCAGGAGGCCTCCGAGCTCGCCGAGCTCGGCGACTGGGACGCCTTCCGCGTCTCGCTGCACGACGACCCCGGGCCGTGCGGCTACACGCGCCGCGCCGACGTCTTCAAGCCGGTGATCGCCGCGGTCAACGGCTACGCGTTCGCCGCGGCCTGGAGACCGCGCTGCTCGCCGACATCCGCATCGCGGCCGAGAACGCCGAGTTCGGCGCGCTCGAGCGACGCTGGAACATCGTCGGCGGCGACGGGCTGACCGTGCGGCTGCCGCTCGTCGTCGGCTACGCGAAGGCGATGGAGCTGCTGATCACCGGCCGGCGCATCGACGTGCGCGAGGCCGAGCGCATCGGCCTGGTCAACGAGGTCGTGCCGCGCGGGCGCGCGCTCGCACGCGCCCGCGAACTCGCGCACGAGATCGCCGCGCTCCCGCAGGGCGCGATCCGCGCCGACAAGGAGTCGGTCATGCGCCACGTCGGGCGCACGCTCGAGGAGCGCCTTCGCCTCGAGGCGGAGATGACGCTGTCGATGTTCATGCGCCGCGACTCGCACACCATCGGCGCTGCGGCGTTCAAGGCGCGCCGCGCGCCGGAGTGGCCGCACCACGGCCTGTAGTGGCCCCCCGCCGAAACGGACATGCGACACACGAGGCGACTGAGGCGCCTCCTATGCTGCGCCGCCGTGCAGGTCGCCCGCCTCGACGACATCGAGCCGTTCGTCACGAAGGACGGCTCCTCGATCCGCGAGCTCGCCGGACCCGTCTCGCTGCCCACCGAGCAGCAGTCGCTGGCCGAGGCGACCGTGCCGGCGGGCGCCGAGACCGAGGAGCACTTCCACCGCACGACCGAGGAGCTGTACTTCTTCACCGGCGGCGTGGGGCGGATGCGGCTGGGCGAGGACGAGCGCGAGGTGCGCGCCGGCGACTGCGTCGTGATCCCGCCGCAAATTCCGCACAAGCTGTGGAACACCGGAGAGAATCCGCTCGTGCTCCTCTGCTGCTGCGCCCCGCCCTACTCGCACGACGACACGGTGCTGACCGGGCGATGACGCGCGCGCTCCTCGTGGCCGCGGTGGCCTTCGTCGCCGCGCTGCCCGCTCCCGTCCACGCCCAGGGCCCGCCGGTGCGCATCGGCATCGGCGACCAGAAGACCGAGATGTTCACGGACCCGCGCTTCGAGGAGCTCGGCCTGCGGCTCGCGCGGCTCACTGTGCCGTGGGACGCGCTCGAGACCGACTGGCAGCGCAAGGAGCTCGACGACTGGATCTCCGCGGCGCGCGGCGCGCACGTCGACCCGCTCATCACGTTCAGCCACTCACGCCTGCCCGGTCAGCGCCGCGTCCTGCCGACGCCGGGCCGCTTCGCGTACGAGTTCGCGCTGTTCCGCCGCCACTACCCGTGGATCAAGAGCTTCGCGGTCTGGAACGAGGCCAACCACTGCGGGGAGCCGACGTGCCACCGCGTCGGCCTGCTCGTCGCCTACTACAAGGCGATCCGGCGGCTGTGCCCGGGCTGCAAGGTCCTCGCCTCGGAGCTGCTCGACTTCCCCAACATGACGAACTGGGTCCGGGAGTTCCGCCGGCGCCTCGGCTGGGATCCCGGGTACTGGGGCCTGCACAATTACCGCGACGCCAACCGCCTGCAGACGGTCAACACGCACAAGCTGCTCCGCGCGACGCACGGGCGGATCTGGCTGACCGAGACGGGCGGCATCGTCGCCCGGCGCAACAAGAGCGCCGTCGGCTTCGAGGAGTCCCCGCGCCACGCGGCGAAGGCGACGCGCTGGGTCTTCGATCGCCTCGTCCCGCTCTCGGGACGCATCGAGCGCGTCTACCTCTACCACTGGAACGCCTCGTCGCCCTACGACACCTGGGACTCGGCGCTGATCGGGTCCGACGGGCAGTCGCGGCCGGCCTTCCGCGTGCTCGAGCGCGTGATGAGCACCGGCCTGCGCCCGCCGGCCGGCATCGCGCGCCACGCCGCGAGCTGAGCCGCCGCTTGCGGCTGGCGGTCATCTCGGACACGCACCTGCCCCGCGGCGCCCGGCGCCTGCCCGACGCCTGCGTCGAGCGCCTGCGCGCGGCCGACGCGATCCTCCACGCGGGCGACTTCGTGAGCGCGTCGGTGCTCGACGAGCTCGGCGCGCTCGGCCCGCCGCTCGTCGCCGTGCACGGCAACGTCGACGACGACGAGGTGCGCCGGCGGCTGCCCGAGCGCCGCGTCTTCGACGCGGCCGGCACGCCGATCGGCCTGGTCCACGACGCCGGCCCGGCCACCCGGCGCGTCGAGCGGTTGCGGGCGGCGTTTCCCGGCTGCGCCGCGGTCGTCTTCGGCCACTCGCACATCCCGCTGCTCGCGGGCGACGGCGCGGGCTTTCAGATCTTCAACCCGGGCAGCCCGACCGACCGCCGCCGCCAGCCGCGCCACTCGATGGGCCTGGCCGAGGCGGACGGCGGCGCGGTGCGGTTCGAGCTCGTGACGCTCGATTAATCGCGGATGCGGATGCGCTTGGCGCGCACCGTGACGAGCGGCTGGTCGTCGTCGTCGGTGGCCCACTTCGTGGGGTCCAGGACCTTGCCGGTGACCCGGACGACGTCGGCCTGGTCGAGTGCGTCAGCGACGTCGGCCGCGGCGACGCGGCCGTCGCGATCGGTC
>DASXRF010000060.1:0-4445 GCA_036506755.1 Solirubrobacteraceae bacterium
CCGGCGTGCTCGGCGATGAGCGCGCGCGGCGCGCGAGCGGCGGCGACGGCCATCAGGTGATCTCCTCCCCGGTCAACAGGACGAAGACGTCCTCGAGGTTGGTCACGCGGCGCTCGCCGTCCAGCGACGAGTCGCCGTTGGCGTGCAGGACGCTGACCGAGGTGCCGGTGCGGCGCGTGCGCCAGCCGCGCGACTGCGCAAGGCCCTCGACCTCGCTGAGCCGCTTGGGCGGCCCGAAGACCTCGATCGCCTCGGGGCCGGCGTGCTCGGCGATGAGCGCGCGCGGCGCGCCGACCGCGACCGCCTTGCCGTGCGACATGATCGTCACCTCGTCGCACAGGCGCTCGGCCTCCTCGATGTAGTGCGTGCTCATCAGGATCGAGACGCCCTCCGAGCGCAGCCGGTCGATCAGCGCCCACAGCTCCTGGCGCACCTGCGGGTCCAGCCCGACGGTCGGCTCGTCGAGCAGCACGAGCCGCGGCCGGTGCAGCAGGGCGCGCGCGATCAGCAGCCTGCGTCGCATCCCTCCACTCAGCCTGTCGACCTTGTCCGCGCGGCGCTCGCGCAGGTTGGCCATCGTCAGCGCCCGCTCGATCGCGTCCGTGCGTTCGCCCGACGGCACGCGGTAGAGGTGCGCGAACACGAGCAGGTTCTGCTCGACGGTCAGCGAGACGTCGAGGTTGTCGAGCTGGGGCACGACGCCCATCTCCGCGCGCGCCTGCTTGGAGTCCTCGGGCAGCCGGTAGCCGAGCACCTCCAGCCGGCCCTCGTCGGCGATGACCTGCGCGGTGAGCGCCTTCATCGTCGTCGACTTGCCCGCGCCGTTGGGACCGAGCAGCCCGACGCACGTCCCGACCGGGACGTCGAGGTCCAGGCCGTCGACGGCGGTGATCGAGCCGAACCGCTTGACGATCCCGCGCAGCCTGATCGCGAAGTCCATGCCCTGCATTCTCCAACCATGACCGGCGGGGCCGCCCAGACTCATCGGTCAGGGGTCGTGAGGTCCACCCCATTGGGGTCTCGTCGCGCCGCGCGGGCGCGCACAGGATCCGGCGCATGCGCAACCCCCGCCCCTATCTCCTCCTCGCCCTCGCCGTCCTCCTCGGCGGCGTCGCGGCGCACGCCCTGCTGCTCGCCCCAACCACGTCCAACGGGATCGCGGCGCTCGTCGCGCTCGGCGTCGCCGTGCTGGCCGCCGCGATCGGGTTCGTCGAGCTGGTCCCGCGGGCGACCACCGAGCTCACCCGCGAGGCCAAGGTCGCCGCCGGGATCCTCTTCGCCGTCGGCTCGATCATGGCGCTGACCCTCGCCGTGACTGGCCCTCCCGTCGCCGTCGGCATGGCGCTGCTTCCCGCGCCGCTGTACGTGTGGCTGGCGCTGCGGATCGACCGCAACGAGCGCGAGCCCCGCCCGCTGCTCGTCACAACCTTCCTCTGGGGCGCGTGCGTCGCCGTGGCCATCGGCGGCGTCTTCAATATCGTCGGCGAATCGGCGGTGTCGTCGGCCCTCGGGAACACGGCGGGCGCGGTCTACGGCGGCTCGATCTCCGCCCCGATCTTCGAGGAGCTCTCGAAGGGCGCGGTGCTGCTGCTCCTCTACCGCCGGTTCCGCGGGGAGTTCAACGGCGTCTTGGACGGGATCGTCTATGCGACCGTGGTCGGCCTCGGGTTCGCGATGGCCGAGAACATCGAGTACTACGGCGATGCGTGGCATGGCGGCGTGACCGACGCCATCACGACGTTCGTCGCGCGCGGCGTCTTCACGCCCTTCCTGCACCCGCTGATGACCTCGATGACCGGCATCGGACTTGGTGTCGCCAGCCTCTCGAGCAAGCGCCGGACCCGCGTGGGTGCGCCGCTGCTCGGCCTCGCCGCCGCGATGGTCCTGCACAGCATCAACAACAGCGCGTCGCTGCTTGGGGGCGCCGGCTGGATCGGCTGCTACGTGCTCGTCGAGGTCCCCGTGTTCGTCGCCGTGCTCATCGTCATCCGCCGCACGCTGAAGCGCGAGCGCCGCATCATCGAGGAGTACCTGGCCTTCGACGTGCTCGCCGGCCGCCTGACCTCGGCCGAGCTCGCGGTGCTCGCCTGCGGCCGCGGTCGCCGCCGGGCGCTCAAGGAGACCCGGCGCTTGGCCGGCCGGCAGGGCCGCCGCGTGCGCGTCGCGTTTCACCAGGCGGCCGCGGAGCTAGCCTTCCTTCGCGAGCGGCTCGCCAAGGGCCTCGTGGGGTGGGACGCGCACACCACGGCCGAGCACGAGCGCTACCAGGTTCGCCTCACCGAGCTGCGCGGGCGGCTCGCGGCGCTCGCCGTGCGATAGCGCACGCCCTACCCTGCGCGGCCGCTGATGCGCAACGCCGACGACATGCTGGAGGTGGCCGCCGCCCGGGCCCAGGAGCTCGCGGCTCCCGGGCTCAGCCCGCGACCGCGGCGGCGAGTCGCCGTGCTCGCCTGCATGGACACGCGGATCGACCTCTTCCCGATGCTCGGCCTGCGGCGCGGCGACGCGCACATCATTCGCAACGCCGGCGGGCTGGTCACGGACGACGCGATCCGCTCGCTGAGCGCCTCCCAGCGGCTGCTCGGCACCGACGAGATCGTCGTGGTCATGCACGAGGGCTGCGGCCTGCACGGCGCCTCCGAGGACGACTTCGCGCAAGCCCTCGCGCAGGACGGCGCCCTGCCGACCTGGCGGCTGGGCGCCTTCGACGACATCGAGGCGACGCTGCGCCACAGCCTCGCCCGCCTGCGCGCGAGCCCGGAGCTCATTGCCCGCGACCACATCCGCGGCTTCGTCTTCGACCCCGAGACCGGAGCGCTGCGCGAGGTCGACAGCGTCGGGCGCTAGGCCGCCTTCAGGGGCAGGCGCCCGGCGCCGCCGCCCCGGGTACCAGGCACAGCGTCTGAGCCGTGGGCCGCTTGGACCGGCGGATCCGGTAGCGCACGACCCGGCCGATCAAGCCCGGCCGCAGGACGCGCACCTCGATCAGCGTCCCCGGCCTGAGCTTGCGCTTCTTGAACAGGCGGGTCAGTTCCGCCGACGCGCCCGCCTTGGGCGTGAGGGTCCTGCGCTTGAACGGGCAGCCGCGGCCGGTGCACCGCAGCACGACGCTCGTCCCGGCGACGATCGGCTTGACCTGCAGCAGGCGCACGCGCGTGCGCGCGCCGGCGAGCCATCTCGCGATGACCTTGGCAGACACCACCGACAGCGCCGCCCGCGGCGGCGAGGCGTCCGCGCCGTCGCAGTCCTCGTCGACGCCGTTGCCCGCGGTGTCGGCGGCGCCGGGATGCACGGCGGCGTCGGCGTCGTCGCAGTCGGCCGGGGCGACGCTGCCGTCGCGGTCGGCGTCGCTGACCGTGAAGGTCTCGCACGACGTCTGGGAGTCCAAGCCGTCGAGGGCGGCCGTGTCGGCGTCCGCGCCGCAGTCGACGATGTCCGCGACGAAGTCGGCCGCACGGACGTCGTCTCGGCCCTTGCCTCCCACGAGCGTGTCCGAGCCGCCCGCACCGTCGATGACGTCGTCGCCCGCGCCAGCGTCGATCCGGTTGTTGGCGGCGCTGCCGCTCACCTGGTCGCTGCCCGCGCCGGTGGCGACGTTCTCGACGTCGCTGTGGACGTTGTCGGACTCGGTGCCGGCGCCGTCGTCGGCGAGGTCGTCGAGCGTGACCTTCACCGGCTGGGAGTAGAGGTCGTAGTGCACGGTGTCGCTCCCGGCGCCGCCGCGGACGTCGTCGGCGGCGCCGTCGCCGCTGCCGCCCGGATACAGCTGATCGTCGCCCTCCCCGCCGACCAGCGAGTCGGCGTGCGAGCCCGCCTTGAGCGTGTCACCGTCGGCGCCGCCGTCGACGTCCGCCCGGGCGATCGACTGGTTGTCGACCACGTCGGCGCCCGCGCCCATGCTCAGCGAGAGCCGCGGCGAGGCCTGGCAGGTCGCCGCGTACTGGGTGCCGTCCGGTCCGTTGTCGACGCAGCTCGTCGTCGTGAACGGCTCGTCGTTGCGCAGGACGATCGCGCCCTGCTCGAACGTCACCGTCAGCCTCTCCGCGGACGACGACCCGACGTACGTGATCGCGCTGTCGGTCCGGGTCAGCATGCCGGCCGGCGCCGTGCCGGGCCACGCGAGCACGGCGAAGACCGCTGCCAGAAAGGCGCCCCCGTGCCGCCGCATGGCGCGGAACGCTACGGCAGCGAGCGCCGCGACGCGAGGGTCGTACGCGGGCCGCGTGTGGACGGCTGGGCGACTGTCAACTAATGTGACGGCATGCGGGCCCGCTTGGCACTCCGCACCGTGGCGGCGGCCGCCGAGCGGTTGTGCGCGGCGGAGGAGAGCCGGCGAGAGGCGATTCGCGCTGCCTTCGACGCCGGCGCCTCGCTTCGCCAGATCGCCCGCGAGGCCAACGTGTCGCACGAGCAGGTACGCCGCATCGTGGGCGACAGGCCGCGCG
>DASXRF010000061.1:0-2176 GCA_036506755.1 Solirubrobacteraceae bacterium
TGCTGCTCGAGGCGATCGCCGACGCCCCGGGCGTCAATTGCGTGCTCGCCGGCGACGGCCCGATGCGCTCCGAGCTCGAGCGCCGTGCGGCCGAGCTGGGCATCGCCGAGCGCGTCGCCTTCCTCGGCGCCGTCGATTCGCGCTCGGTCGCCTCGCTGTACGCCGGCGCCGACCTGCTCGTCCTGCCGTCGGTCTCGGAGGCCTCGCCGCTGGTCGTCGTCGAGGCGATGGCATCGGGCGTGCCCGTGCTCGCCACGCGCGTCGCCGGCGTGCCGACCTTCGTCGACGACTTCCGGACCGGCTTCCTCGTGCGCCCCGGCGACCGCGGCGAGCTCGGGGTCGCGCTGCGCTTCCTCATGCGCGACACCGCGCTGCGCGAGCGCATGAGCGAGCGCGCCCGCCAGACGGCGCACGAGCGCCACCCCTGGTCGGCCGTCGCGCGCCGCTACGAGCAGCTGTACCGCTCGGTGCTGCCCGCCCCGGTCGAGCCGCTCGCGCCCACCGACCCCGTCCACGACCTCGCCCTCGCGGCCTAGAGGAGCCCCATGAGAAAGCCCCTGCTCGTCGTCCTCGTCGACGCCTTCCGCCACGACTACCTGGAGCCCTCGACCGCGCCCTTCCTCTCGGCCGCGGCGGCCGGCTCGGCCGGCGCCCGGATGCGGCCGATCCTCGGCTACAGCGACTCGATCCGGGCCACGATCTTCACCGGCGCCTACCCGGACGAGCACGGCTACTGGATGGAGTACTGCTACCGGCCCGGCGCCTCGCCGATGGCGCCGCTGCGCCGCCTGGCCGCACTGGACCGGCTGCCCGTCGACCTCGCGCGGCGCGGCGCGAAGTTCGCGCTCTCGCAGACCGTCGTGCCGCGCCTGGCGCGGCGCGCCGGCTACGCGCACCTCAGCCTGCGCCACTTCCCGTTCCGCTCGCTCGGCGACTTCGACTGGACGCTGCGGACCGACATGACCGCCGACGGCGCGCTCGGGATGCCGACGATCTTCGACCAGCTCACCGCCGCCGGGCTGAAGTGGAGCTACCTCGACGCGTCGAAGGGCACGCGCCGCTCGTTCCTCGCGCGGCTCGACGCGCTGGAGCCCGGCACGGACCTCGTGTTCGCCTACCTGCACCACATCGACATGGCCTCGCACGTGCTGGGCGTCGACGGCGGGCTGTTCCGGCGCGTCGTGCGCCGCACCGACGAGCTCGTCGAGACCGTGGCCGACAAGGTGCGGCGCCGGCTCGGCGACCACGACCTGCTCGTGTTCTCCGACCACGGGATGTCGAACGTCGAGCGGATCGTCTCCTACCCGCAGCTGTGGACGCACCCCGGCTTCCCCGACCGCTTCTGCTTCGCGCTCGACGCCACGATGGTGCGCCTCTGGTTCCACGACGACGACCCCGTGCTGCGCGAGGCGGTGCGCGGCATGGTCGCCGCCGGCGCCCCGGGGCGGTTCCTGGGCGGCGACGAGCTCGCCGCGCTGCACCTCGACTTCGACGGCCGGCTGTACGGCGACGAGGTCTTCCTGCTCGAGCCGCGCACGGCCATCTTCCCCAACTTCCACTCGATGCTGCGCCCGCGGGCCATGCACGCCTACCACCCCGACGACCTCGAGCAGCACGGGATCTTCATCTCGCCGCTGGGCGAGGCCTACGGCGAGACGGTCGAGCTCACCGAGGTGACCGCGGTGTGCCGCGCGCTGTGCGGGCTGGAGGCGCCGGCCGCGGTGGCGCTCGCGGCATGAGGCGGGGCGGCGTCCTCGTCTTCGCGGCCACGGCGGCCTGGCAGGGGTCGAACTTCGCGTTCAACATGGTCGCCGCGCGCCGGCTCGGCCCCGCCGGCTACGGCGCGCTGGCGGCGGTCGTCGCGCTGCTCTACGTCGCCAGCCCGGTGCTGCTGTGCGTGCAGACGGTGGCGAGCCGGCTGACCACGGCGCGCGTCGCGGAGGGCGGGCCCGGCGGGGCACGCGCCGTGCTGCGCGCCGGCCTGCGGCCCGTGCTCGCCGCGGGCGCCGCGCTCGGCGCGGCGGTGGCGGCGCTGGCCGGCCCGCTGGCGGCGTTCCTGCACGTGGGCGACGCGGCGGCGATCGTCCTGCTCGGAGCGCTGCTCGCGCTCGCCGGCGTCGTGCACCTGCAGCGCGGCGTGCTGCAGGGGACGCTGCGGCTCGGCGCGCTGGCCGCC
>DASXRF010000062.1:0-4424 GCA_036506755.1 Solirubrobacteraceae bacterium
AGCGGCGCTCGAGCTCGGCCACGAAGCCCAGCGCCTCGCCGCTGAGCACCTCGGCCTGGCGGCCCTCGGGCGGACGGGTCAGCTCGACTCCGGCGGCTGCGGCGGTGGTGGTCATCTCTTCAGCGGCCTCCCGGTCAGCGACGCGTGCAGGATCTCCATCGGGTGGTACACGGGCAGGTCGGCGTACGCGGCGATCTGGACGGCGCAGCCCGGGTTCGCCGCGGCGACCGCCTGCGCGCCGGTGGCCAGCAGGTTGCGGGCCTTGCGCTCACCCAGAGCGCCGGCCGCCTCGGGCTTGAGCAGGTTGTAGACCCCGGCCGAGCCGCAGCACAGCTCCCACTCGGCCGGCTCGAGCAGCTCGAGGCCCGGGATCGCGCGCAGCAGCGCGCGTGGCTGCTCGCGCACGCCCTGGGCGTGGGCGAGGTGGCAGGCGTCGTGGTAGGCGACCTTCAGCTCGACCGGCCGGCGCGGCGCGACCGGCTCGACGCGGCCGAGGAACTCGGTGACGTCGCGGACCTTGGCCGAGAACGCCGCGGCGCGCTGCGCCCAGGCGGGATCGTCGCGCAGCGCGTGCCCGTAGTCCTTCATCGACGAGCCGCACCCGGCGGCGTTGACCACGACGACCTCGCAGTGCTCGAAGGCGGCGATCGTGCGCCGTGCGCGCTCGCGCGCCGCGTCGGCCCACCCGGTGTGCAACTCCAGCGCGCCGCAGCACCCGGGCCGCGCCGGCGCGTGGACGTCGAAGCCCTCGGCGGCCAGGACCTCGACCGTCGCCCGGTTGACCCGGCCGAAGAACACCCGCTGGACGCAGCCCTGCAGGAAGCCGACGCTGCCGCGGCGCGTCGCGCGGGCCGGCGTGCGCTCGGGCAGACGGCGCAGCGCCTCGCGCGGCGAGACGCGCGGGGCGAGCCGGCCGAGTGCGCCGGGGACGAACCGGGCCAGCGGAGAGAACGGCGCCAGCGCGCGCAGCCGCGCGGGGTACGGGAACAGCCAGAACGGCGCGCGGCGCTTGAGGCGCTCCAGGCGCGGGCGCTCGTAGCGGCGCTCGACCTGCGCGCGCGTGTCCTCGATGAGCTTGTGGTACTGCACGCCCGACGGGCAGGCGGTGACGCAGGCCATGCAGCCCAGGCAGTTGTCCCACGCCCGGACCTGCGAGGCGACGAGGTCGGGGCCCTCCTCGTGCGCGGCGCGCATGAGCAGGATCCGCCCGCGCGGCGAGTCCATCTCCTCGCCCCACAGCGCGTACGTCGGGCACGTCGGCAGGCAGAAGCCGCAGTGCACGCAGTCCTCGATCAGCGACGGCTCGGGCGGCCGGACGTCGTCGAACGCGCCCAGGACGTCCTCGATCTCGGTGGCCATCAGATGCCTCCCACGAAGACGCCCGGGTTGCACGTGCCGAACGGGTCGAAGCGCGCCTTGACGCGGCGCATGAGCTCGAGCTCGCCGCGGCCGATCTCGCCCCACGGGTCGAGCGCGTCGCGCACGGCGTCGGGGGCGTCGAGGACGACGCAGGGCGCCGGCGCGAGGCGCTCGCGCAGGTCCTGCACGGCGCGGAGGTCCCCGTCGGGCAGCGTGATCCAGACCAGCCCCGCCGCCGCGCGCCCGACGGCGCGCGGTCCGGCGGCCAGCGCGGCGCCGAGCCCACGCTGGGTCGTCGACACGCGCACGACGGTCCCGCCCGAAGACCGCTGGCCGGCGCGCTGGCGCTCCCACAGCGCCTCGTCGTCCTCGATGACCTCGGCGCCGGGCAGCGCGTCGCGCGCGCGCTCGGCCGCCGCGCCGCCGGCGAAGCGCGCCAGCAGCGAACCCTCGCCGCCCTCCCAGGCGACGTCGAGCGCCTCGGCCTCGATCGGCCGGTGCGCGAGCGAGGTCGCCGCGCCGGCGAGCGCGTGCGGGTCGTCGAAGCGCTGCACCGCGGTCGCCGTCGCCGGTGGCCGCGGATGCAGGCGCAGGCTCAGCTCGGTGATGACGCCGAGCGTCCCGAACGAGCCGCACAGCAGCTTGGCGAGGTCGTAGCCCGCGACGTTCTTGATGACCTTCGATCCGGCCCGCGCGACGGTCCCGTCGGGCAGCGCCACCTGCACGCCGAGCACGAGGTCGCGCACCGCGTGATAGCGGTGGCGCAACGGGCCGCTGTCGCCGGTCGCGACCAGGCCGCCGATCGTCCCGCCGCCGGGCGGGTCGACGGCGAGCATCTGGCCGGCCGCGGCGAACGCCTCCTGCGCGCGGCGCAGAGGAACCCCGGCCTGGACGACGGCGGTCAGGTCGCCCTCGTTGTGCTCGACGATCGCGTCGAGGGGCGCCGTCGAGACCTCGCCGTCGGCCGGCGCGGGACGGCCCCACGGCCGCGTGCCCGCCCCGCGGACGCGCAGCCGGCGTCCGGCGCGCTCGGCGTCGTGCAGCGCGGCGGCGACGTCCTCGGCGGTCATGGTCAGAACCGCTCCGCCAGCCCGGCCGCCTCGAGCGGATGCTGCCGGTAGGGCCCGGGCACCTCGCCGCACAGCCGCGGCGTCGGCATGACCTTGCCGGGGTTGGCCAGCCCGTCGGGGTCGAAGGCGCAGCGCAGCTTCTGGAAGGCGGCCAGATCGGGCTCGGCGAACATCTTCGGCATGTAGCGCTTCTTGTCGATGCCGACGCCGTGCTCGCCGGTGATCGACCCGCCCGCGCGCACGCAGGCCAGCACGATCTCGCCGGCCAGCTCCTCGGCGCGCTCGGCCTGCCCCGGCGTGTGGCCGTCGTAGCAGACGAGCGGGTGCAGGTTTCCGTCGCCGGCGTGGAAGACGTTGCCGACCTGCAGGCCGTACTCGCGGGACAGCGCGTCGATGCGGTCGAGCACCTCGGGCAGGCGCGTGCGCGGGATGACGCTGTCCTGGACGTAGTAGTGCGGGCTGATGCGCCCCATGGCCGGGAAGGCGGCCTTGCGCATCTTCCAGAAGACGTCGCGCTGGGCGCCGTCGCGGGCGACGACGACCCCGGTCGCGCCGGCGCCCTCGCACAGGCCGCGCACCTCCTCGAAGCGCGCGTCGCACTCGCGCTCGGGCCCGTCGAGCTCGACGAGCAGCGCCGCGCCCGCGTCCTCGGGCCAGCCGGCGTGCGCCATCTGCTCGGAGGCGTCGATCGTCAGGCGGTCCATCATCTCGATCGCCCCGGGGACGACCCCGGCGGCGACGATGTCGGAGACCGCGCGGCCGGCGCGGCCCGGGGTCTCGAAGAAGGCGACCAGCGTGCGCACCGACTCGGGTGCCGGCACGACGCGCACCGTGATCGCCGTGGCGATCCCGAGCGTGCCCTCCGAGCCGACGAACACGCCGTGCAGGTCGTAGCCCGGGCGGTCGAGCTCCTTGCCGCCGAGCTGCACGACCGACCCGTCGGCGAGCACGACCTCCAGCCCGCAGACGTAGTTCGTCGTGAAGCCGTACTTGAAGCAGTGCGCGCCGCCCGAGTTCTCGGCCACGTTGCCGCCGATCGAGCAGACGACCTGGCTGGAGGGGTCGGGCGGGAAGAAGTGCGAGGGCCCGACGGCGGCCGAGATCGCCAGGTTCGTCACGCCGGGCTCGCAGACGACGCGCTGGTTGTCGAGGTCGACCTCGAGGATGCGCCGCAGCCGGCTGAGGATGATCAGCACCCCGTCCGCGACCGGCAGCGCGCCGCCCGACAGCCCGCTGCCCGACCCGCGCGCCACCCAGGGGACGCCGGCCGCGTGGCACGCGCGCACGACGGCGGCGACCTCGGCCCCGTTCGCGGGGAGCACCGCCACGGCGGGCAGCTCGCGGTACTGCAGCAGCCCGTCGGACTCGTACGTGCGCAGCTGGTTGTGGTCGGTCAGGACGTGCTGCGCGCCGCACGCGGCCCGCAGCCGCTCGACGAGATCTAGGGAACCATCCATGACAAGACGCTCGTGCTCTGCAAGTACACCAGGACGCACATCACCAGCACCAGGACGATGCTCCACTTGAGGACCACCCGGAAGATGTCGCCCTCCCGCCCCGCCAGGCCGACCGCGGCCGCGCCGATGGCGAGGTTCTGCGGCGAGATCATCTTCCCGAGCACGCCGCCCGAGCTGTTGGCCGCCGCCATCAGCGTGGGCTCCAGGTCGGCCTTGTGCGCGGCGCTCACCTGAAGGGCGCCGAACAGCGCGTTCGACGAGGTGTCCGAGCCGGTCACCGCCACCCCGAACCAGCCCAGCAGCGAAGACAGGAAGGCGAAGGCGCCGCCCGCCCCGGCCAGCCACTGGCCGATCGTGATCGTCTGACCCGACAGGTTCATCACGTAGGCGATGGCGAGGACCGTGGCCACCGTGACGATCGCCCAGCGCAACTCGACGACCGTCCGCCACCAGACCCGCGCCGCCTGCGCGACGCCGATGCGCAGCACGGGCATGGTCAGCAGCCCGGCGAGCAGCAGCAGCGTGCCGGCCGCGTTGG
>DASXRF010000063.1:0-3690 GCA_036506755.1 Solirubrobacteraceae bacterium
CGCTTACACCGAGATCAAGTCGATTTACTACAGCACCACGTGAGCGGGCGCCTCGAGGGCAAGGTCTGCGTGGTCACCGGCGCCAGCGGGGGGATCGGCGCGGCGGCGTGCGAGCTGTTCGCCCGCGAGGGCGCGCAGGTCGCGGGCGCCGACATCACCGAGAACGCCCCGGGCGACCTGTCGATGCAGGTCGACGTCACCCACGAGGGCCGCGTCATCGAGATGTACGAGCACGTCCTGGAGACGTTCGGTCGCATCGACGTGCTGTTCAACAACGCCGGGATCGCGCCGCCCGACGACGGCTCGATCCTCGAGACGACGCCCGAGGCGTGGCGCAGCGTCCAGGACGCCAACCTGCTCTCGGTCTTCTTGTGCTGCAAGCACGGGATCCCGCACCTCCTCGCCGCGGGCGGGGGAAGCGTGATCAACACGGCGTCGTTCGTGGCGGTGCTCGGATCGGCCACGTCGCAGATCTCCTACACCGCGTCCAAGGGCGGCGTGCTGGCGCTCTCGCGCGAGCTCGGCGTCGAGTTCGCCCGCCGCGGGGTGCGCGTCAACGCGCTGTGTCCCGGCCCGGTGGACACGCCGCTGCTGCGCGAGCTCTTCGCCAGCGACCCCGAGCACGCGGCGCGACGCCTGGTGCACGTGCCGATGGGGCGCTTCGCCCGCGCGGAGGAGATCGCCGCCGCGGCGCTCTTCCTGGCCAGCGACGAGTCCAGCTACGTGACCGCGTCGACGTTCCTCGTCGACGGCGGGATCGCCGGCGCCTACGTGACGCCCGGATAGAGGCGCAGGACGTCGTCCAGGGTGTCGGCCTCGCTCGCCGGCTTGTCGGGCCGGTGGCGCAGGACGCGCGCGAAGCGCAGCGCGACGCCGCCCGGATAGCGCGGGCTCGCTTGGACGCCGTCGAAGGCGATCTCGACCACGAGCTCGGGGCGCACGTGGACGACGTGGCCCTCGCGGCCGGCCTCGAGCTCGAGGAGGCGCTCGGTCTGCCAGGCGAGCATCTCGTCGGTCAGGCCCTTGAAGGTCTTGCCGAGCATCACGCCCTCGCGCGTGCCGAGGTGCAGGTTGCTCAGCCGGCCGCGGCGGCGGCCGTGGCCCCACTCGGCGGCGAGGACGACGAGGTCCAGGGTGTGGCGCGGCTTGACCTTCAGCCAGGCGGCCCCGCGGCGGCCCGCCTCGTAGGGCGCGCCGAGCGCCTTGACCATCACGCCCTCGTGGCCGTGCGCGAGCGCGTCGTCGAGCACCGCGGCGCCCGCCGCGGCATCGGCGGCCATCGCGCGCGGGACGCGCAGCGCCTCGGGCACGACGGCGGCCAGCGCGTCGAAGCGCTCGGCGCCGGGCCGGTCGAGCAGGTCCTCGCCGTCGAGGTGCAGGACGTCGAAGAGGAAGGCGTGCAGGACGACGTCCCGCGGCCCGCGGCTGCCGAAGCGGCTCGCCGTCACCTGGAAGGGATGCGGGCGCCCGTCCTCGCGCAGGGCGATCGCTTCGCCGTCGAGCACGACCGCGCGCGCCGGCAGCGCGAGCGCCGCCTCGACGACCTCGGGCAGCCGGGCCGTGACGTCGTCGAGCGTGCGGGTGAAGATCGCGACCTCGCCGTCGGCGCGGTGGACCTGGATCCGCGCGCCGTCGAGCTTGAACTCCACCGCGGCGGGGCTGACGCGGGCGAACGCGGCGGCGAGGTCGGCGGCCGGCGAGGCGAGCATCGGCTGCAGCGGGCGTCCCACCTCGAGGCGGATCTCGCCCAGGCCGGCGGCCCCGCCGCGCAGGGCGATCGCCGCGACGGCCGGCAGGTCGCCGCGCAGCATGAGCGCGCGGCGCACGTCGGGGCGCCGCACGCCGGCGGCCAGGGCGATCGCGTCGGCCATGACGCCCGCGAGCGCGCCCTGGCGCAGGTCGCCGAGCAGGAGCCGCACCAGCCAGTCCGCCTCGGGCGCCGTCGCGCGGGCGAGCAGGCCACGCAGCTCCTCGCGGCGCGCGGTCTGCGAGCCGGGCCCCGCGAGCGCGCCGATGTCGGCGAACGCGGCGGCGACCTCGCCGACGGTGAGCGACGGCTCGGCCGCCGGCGCGGGCGCGTCGCGCAGCGCGGCCCAGCCGACGCCGATCTGGCGCTGGAGCAGCTCGCCCGAGAGGAAGGCGACGCCGGCGGGCACCTCCTCCTCGCCCAGCGCGCGCAGGGCGTCGGCCAGCAGCGCGGTCTTGCGCGAGCGCGCCGGCGTCGCGGCGACGGCGGCGGAGCTGGCGACGAGATCGGCGAGCAACACGGCTCGACGCTACCGTGCCCGCCCGTGCGCGCCGCGGTCCCCGACTCCGCCCTCGAGATCGTGCGCGCCTACGCCCCCGCCGGCGTCGAGGTCCGCCCGATCTCCCGCGGCCTCGACGGGGTGGCCTTCCTGGTCGTCTCGTGGGAGACGCGGCACGTGATCGAGCGGCTGGGCGAGGCGGGCGACCTGCGCGTGGTGCAGGTGCTCTCCGCGGGCACCGACGCGATCGAGCACCTCATCCCGGCCGGCGTGACGCTGTGCAACGCGCGCGGCGCGCGCGACGTGCCGGTAGCCGAGTGGGTGGCCGGCGCCCTGCTCGGGGACGCCAGCGGGCTGCTGCGCTCGGCGGCCCGCCAGCACGAGCGCGACTGGCAGCCGTACCGCCCCGGCGAGGTCGCCGGCTCGACGGTGCTGATCGTCGGCCACGGCTCGATCGGCGAGGCCGTCCGCCGCCGCGTGCAGGCGCTGCGCGCCGAGGTCGTCGCCGTGGCGGCGCACGCGCGCCCCGGCGTCCACCCGATCGAGGACCTGCCGGGCCTGCTCGGCGCCGCGGACGCCGTCGTGGTGCTCGCGCCGCTGACGCCGCAGACGCGCGGGATGGTCGACGCTACGTTCCTGGCGCGTATGCACGACGGCGCCCTGCTGCTCAACGCCGGGCGCGGGGCGGTCGTCGACACCGACGCGCTGCTGCGCGAGGTGCGCTCCGGGCGCCTGCGCGCGGTGCTCGACGTCGTCGACCCCGAGCCGCTGCCGAGCGACCATCCGCTGTGGACGACGCCCGGGCTGACGATCACGCCGCACGTGGCGGGCGACTCGCCGGCGGCCGAGCGGCGCGCCGAGCGGCTCGCCGGCGAGCAGCTCGCGCGGTTCGCGCGCGGCGAGCCGCTGCGCAACGTGGTCCGGCACTAGGCCAGCCCCGCGAACGAGCGCAGCCGGACGCCCTCGCGCTCGAGCGCGTCGCGCACCGCCGGGTCGCACAGCGCGGTGACCTCCGCCCGCCGCTCGGCGTCGTAGGCGTCCGGCGCCTCCGTGCCCTCGCCTGGGTGGCAGGCCAGCTCGGTCACGCCGTCGGGCAGCGAGGCGACGAGCGCGACGAGGCGCTCGCTGGTGATCGCCTCGGGCAGCGGCCGGTCGTCGTGCGTGCGCCCGTAGAAGTCGCCGCAGTAGCGCACGCGGCCGCGCCGGCGGACCGGGACGCCGAGCGCCTCCCCCAGGCGGTCGACGACCGCCGCCACGGCCGGCGCGAGATGGACGTGCTGGTGGGAGTCCAGATGCGTCGGGTCGGCGCCGGCCAGCTCGCGAAACCGGGCGAGCTGGGCGCGCGCCTCGGCCTCGACGGCGACCGGGTCCTCGAGGTCGACGACCTCGTAGACGGTCGCCCACGCCCCGCCGCCGTACGCCCACTCGCCGAGGTCGAGGTGCA
>DASXRF010000064.1:0-2997 GCA_036506755.1 Solirubrobacteraceae bacterium
CCTACGGCTACGAGGGCCTGGGCGAGCTGTTCGTGTTCCTGTTCTTCGGCATCGTCGCGGTGACCGGCTCGTACTACGTGCAGATCCAGGAGCTCTCGTGGGAGGCGTTCGCGCTCGCCGTGCCGGTCGGGCTGATCGCGAGCGCGATCCTCGTGGTCAACAACGTGCGCGACCTGGAGACCGACCGGCGCGCGGGCAAGCGCACGCTCGCCGTGCGGCTCGGGCGGCGCCGCACGCGGGTGCTCTACGCGGCGATGCTCGTGCTCGCGTACCTGTCGCTGGGCGTCGTGTGCCTGGGGCTGTCGGAGTGGGTGTTCCTGCCCTTCGCCACCGTGCCGCTCGCCGTGCGCCTCGCGCGCGTGGTGCGCACGCGGACCGACGGGCCGTCGCTCAACGGCGCCCTGGCCGGCACGGGGGCGCTGCAGCTGGCCTTCTGCGTCCTGCTCGCCGCCGGCGTGCTTCTGTCTTGAAGCTCGAGATCTGCAAGCACCGCATCCGGCTGCACGAGCCGGTGCGCGCGGCCTGGGGCGAGCTGCGCGAGCGCGTGTGGTTCGAGGTCGTGCTGACCGGCGAGGACGGCGTGTACGGCCGCGGCGAGGCCGCACCGCTGGAGCCGTACGACGGCGTCTCGCTGGAGTCCTGCCGCTCCGCGCTCGACGCGTACGCGAAGGTCCTCGCGGTGCGCGACTACGCCCGCGGCGGCGAGCTGCTGGACGCCTGCCGGGCGGTCGCCGACCTGCCCCAGGCGCTGGCCGCCGTGGACCTCGCGCTGTGGGACCGCGCCGCGCGCCGCGAGGGCGTCCCGGTCGCCCGCCTGCTCGCCGAGGACCCGCTCGACCGCGTGCCGGTCAACGCGACGATCGGCGCCCTGGACCGGGCCGGCGCCGCGGACGCGGCGGCGCGGGCGGCGGCGGCGGGCTTCGAGTGCGTGAAGGTGAAGGTCGGCGCGGGCGACGACGCCGGGCGCGTCGCCGCGGTGCGGGCCGCCGCAGGCCCCGCCATGGCGCTGCGGCTCGACGCCAACGGCGCCTGGAGCGTCGACGAGGCCGTCCGCTGGATCGATGCGCTCGCCCCGGCCGGGCTCGAGCTGGTCGAGGAGCCGTGCCACGGCGTCGAGGCCGTGCGCGCCGTCCGCGACCGCGTGTCGGCGCGCATCGCCATCGACGAGACCGCGGCCGAGCCCGGCGCGCTGGCCGCCGGCGTCGCCGACGCGATCTGCCTGAAGATCTCGCGCTGCGGCGGGATCTCGGGCGTGCTCGCCCAGGCCGCTCTCGCCATGGCGATGGGCACGGACGTCTACCTCGCCTCGACGTACGACGGGCCGCTGGGCATCGCCGGCGCCCTCCACGCCGCGGCGGCCCTGCGCGTCACGCTCCCGTGCGGGCTGGCCACGCTCGACGACCCCGGCCCGCTCGCGCCGGTCGACGGCGCCATCGCCGTCCCCGCGGGCCCCGGCCTCCTCTAGTGTGACTCGGGGCTCTAGGCGAGGACCTCGAGCACGCGGTCGACGTCGGCCTCCGTGTTGTAGACGTGCCACGAGGCGCGCAGGCGCCCGCCGCACTCGGCGGCGACGATGCCCGCGTCGGCGAGGCGCCCACCAGCCGCGCGAACGAGGCGCGCGCGCCCTCGGTCGCGTCGCCCCAGTGCTCCCAGCTCGTCCGCCCGCCGCGCCAGTCGGCCAGCGCCGCCTGGAGCGCGTCCCAGCCCGCCCGCGGCGGCAGGCCGTAGCTCGCCGTGTTGAGGTAGACGCCGGCGGGCGACCACTGCTCACGGGCGTCGGCGATGCTCAGCGCGGCGATGGCCGCGGAGGCTAACGGGGTCTCAGAGGTCCGAGGTCATCGCCCCGACGACTGAACGAGCGTCCTCGAGGTGCAGCGAGTGCCCGGCGCCGGGCACGATCTCGAGGCGTCCACGCGGCAGCGCCGCCGCCAACCTCCGCCCGAGCGCGACGAACTTCGCGTCGCGCTCGCCGGCGAGGACGACCGCGGGCATGCGCAGCCGGCCGAGCCGGTCCCACAGCGGCTCCATCGCGCCGGTCCCCAGGCCGCGCAGCACCGCGGCGAGCGCGCGCGGATCGTTGCGAGCCTGGTCGGCGAGGGCGGCGGCCGCCACCCGCGTCGGGTCGCCGGCGAAGAGCGGCTGGTCGCGCCACGTGGCGACGAAGTCCTCGATCGTCCCGGCCTCGATGCGGGCGGCCAGCGCCTCGTCGGCGGCGCGCCGCCGCGCGCGCTCGTCGCGGTCCTCGATGCCCGCGGTCGTGGAGACGAGGACGAGCCGCGCGACGCGCTCGGGCGCGGCGAGCGCGACGTGCTGCGCGATCCGGCCGCCCATGGAGTAGCCGCAGAGGACGAAGCGCTCCGGGGCCGCGGCGAGGACGTCGCCGACGCACTCGGCGAACCCGATCGGCCGCCGGTCGCGCGCGGCGCCGTGGCCGCGCAGGTCGGGCGCGAGCGGCCTGTAGCGTTCGCCGTCGAGCCGGGCGACGACCCCCTCCCACGTCCGGTGGGTCCCGCCGAACCCGTGCAGCAGCACGATCGCCTCGGCCATCCAGCCATCTTGACCGCGCCCGCCGACACCCACCTCCTGCTGCGCGCGTTCGTCGACGAGCTGGTGCGCTGCGGCGTGACCGACGCCTGCACGTCGCCGGGCTCGCGCTCGACGCCGCTGGTGCTGGCGCTCGTCCGCGACGGCCGGCTGCGGTGCACGTCGCACCTCGACGAGCGCGCGGGCGGCTTCTTCGCGCTCGGGCTGGCCAAGGCGACGCGGCGGCCGGTCGTCCTCGCCTGCACGAGCGGGACCGCGGCGGCGGAGTACCTGCCCGGAGTCGTCGAGGCGCACGAGGCGGGCGTGCCGCTGCTCGTGCTCACCGCCGACCGCCCGCCCGAGCTGCGCGAGGTCGGCGCGGGACAGACGATCGACCAGGTCGGCCTCTACGGCGGCGCGGCGCGGTGGTTCTTCGACGTCGGCACCGGGCACGAGGCGACGCCCGAGCGGGCG
>DASXRF010000065.1:0-3808 GCA_036506755.1 Solirubrobacteraceae bacterium
TGGGCGGCGTGCCCGGTGCGCTGGTTCGTCGAGCGCTACCTGGAGTGCGCCGACCTCGACGCCCCGCCCGAGCCGATGGCGCGCGGCGCCGTGGCTCACACGGCGCTCGAGGTCACGCTGCGCGGCCTGCGCGACGAGACGGGCTCGGCGCGCCTGGGGCCCGAGCGCCTCGCGCTCGCGCGCGAGCGCCTGCGCGCCGCGCTGAGCGAGGCCGCCGCGCGCGCCCGGCTGTCGCCGAGCCCCGAGCGCCTCGCCGCCGGCGTGCGGCGCCTGGAGGCCGACCTCGAGCGTTACCTGGAGGCCGCCGCGCGCGATGGCTCGGCCTACGAGCCCGCGTTCTTCGAGGTCGGCTTCGGGTTCGAGGACGAGCCGGAGTCGCTTCCGGCGCTCGAGCTCGAGGCGCCGGACGGACCGCTGCGCCTGCGCGGGCGCATCGACCGCATCGACGTCAGCCCGGCCGGCGACCGCGCCCTCGTCGTCGACTACAAGGGCCGGCGCGCGACGCCGGGCGAGAAGTGGGAGTCCGAGCGCTCCTTCCAGGCGGCGCTCTACCTGCGGGCGGCGCGCGACCTGCTCGGCCTCGAGCCGGCGGGCGCCTTCTACCAGCCGCTCGGCGTCGCCGACCTGCGCCGCCGCGGGCTGATCGCCGAGGACGCCGACCCCGGCCTCGACGTGGTCAACGGCGACCGGCGCCCCGCCGAGCGCGTCGACGAGGTCCTCGACGCCGTCGTCGCGCTGGCGACCCGAGCCGCCGCCGAGGCCCGCGCCGGGGCCCTCGAGCCGCGCCCCGACACCTGCACCCCCGCGCGGCGCTGCGCCTATCCCGGCCTGTGCCGGTGCGAAGCGGCATGACGATGATGGAGGCGCTCTTCGACGTCGACGCCCTCCACGGCGGAGGCGGCGGCGATGACCCGCCGCCCGGCGGCCGCACGCTCACGAGCGCGCAGTCCGCGGCCGTCGCCGACCGCTCGCGGTCGCTGCTGCTCTCGGCCAGCGCCGGGAGCGGCAAGACGTCGGTCCTCGTCGAGCGCTTCGTGCGCGCGGTCCGCGAGGACGGGATCGACCCGGCGCGGATCCTCGCCATCACGTTCACCGACAAGGCCGCCGGCGAGCTGCGCGAGCGCCTGCGCGCGCGCTTCCTCGAGCTCGGCGACCGCGAGGCCGCCCGCGCCACCGAGGGCGCGTTCGTCTCGACCATCCACGGCTTCTGCGCGCGGGTGCTGCGCACGCACGCCGTCGCGGCGGGGCTGGACCCGGCCTTCGCCGTCCTCGACGAGGCGCGCGCGACCCGCCTGCGCGAACGGGCCTTCGCCGCGGCGCTGCGCGGCTTCCTCGCGGCCGGCGACGGCGCCGCGCTCGACCTCGCCGCCGCCTACGGCCCCGACCGCCTGCGGGCGGCGATCGTCGCCGTCCACGACGCGCTGCGCAGCGAGGGCCACGAGCGCCCGCGGCTGCCCGCGGTCGCGCCCCGGCCCGCGCCCGAGGAGGAGCGCGAGGCATTGCGCGCCGCCCATGCGCGGCTCGCGGCCGAGCTCGCCGGCGCGGGCGACGGCCGCAGCGTCGAGGTGGCGCGCGACGCGCTCGACGCCTGTGCGCACCTGCTCGAGGACATCGAGGCGGGCACGGTGCCGTGGCCCGGGCGCCTGGAGGCGCTGCGCATCGTGTGCGGCAAGGCCGCCGCCCTGCAGACCGACGCGTGCCGCCTCTACGTCGAGGCCCACGACGCCTACGAGCGCGCCTGCGCCGACCACCACGCCGCCCGCGCGGCGCCGCTGCTGGACGCGCTGCTCGAGCGCTACGGCGAGGCCTACGCCGCGGCCAAGCGCTCGCGCGGGGCGCTCGACTTCGACGACCTCGAGCTCGGCGCCCGCGCCCTGCTCGCCGGCGATGGCGGCGTGCGACGAGCGTGGGCCGAGCGCTTCGCGCTGATCATGGTCGACGAGTTCCAGGACACCAACCGCCGCCAGCTCGCGCTGCTCGAGGCGCTCGACCGCGACAACGTCTTCTGCGTCGGCGACGAGTTCCAGTCGATCTACGGGTTCCGCCACGCCGACGTCGAGATCTTCCGCCGCCGGCGCGCCGCGCTCGCCGGGCGCGGGGCGGCGCTCGAGCTGGCCGAGAGCTTTCGCGCCCGGCCCGAGATCGTCGGCGCGCTCAACGCCGTCTTCACCGAGCGCTTCGGCGAGGCCTTCGTGCCGCTGGCTGCCGCGCGCGCGCCGGCCGCGGGCGGCGAGCTGCGCGTCGAGCTGCTCGTCACCGACCAGCGGGGGTGGGAGGACGTCGACCTCGGCGACACGCTGCCGCCGGGCCAGGCCTGGCGGCACGCCGAGGCGCGGCTCGTCGCGCAGCGCGTCCGCGAGCTCGTCGACGCGCGCGAGGCGCGCGCCGGCGACGTGGCGATCCTGGTGCGCGCCACCGCGGCGATGCCGGCCTTCGAGCGCGCGCTGGCCGACGTCGGGCTGGCCGCGCTGGCCAGCGCCGGGCGGGGGTTCTGGTCGCGCCAGGAGGTCGTCGACCTGGTGTCCTACGTGACCGCGCTGGCCAACCCGCTGCACGAGCGCGCGCTCGCCGGCGTCCTCGCCTCGCCGCTGGCCGGCGTCTCGTCCGACGGCCTCGCCGTCGCGACCGCGGCGGCCCACGAGGCCGGCCGCGACCTGTGGTGGGCGCTGGAGGCGGCGTTCGCGGCGGGCGAGGACGCCCCGTGGGTCGCCGCGCTCGAGCCGGCCGACGCGGCCGCGCTGGCCGCCTTCTCCGGGCGCTTCGCCGCCGAGCGCCGGCGGGCGCCGCGGTATGCGCTCGACGAGCTGCTCGAGCGCGTGATCGCCGCCTCGGGCTACGACGTGGCCGTCCTCGGCCTGCTCGGCGGCGCGCGCCGGATGGCCAACGTCGACAAGCTGCTGCGGCTGGCCCGCGAGTTCGAGGCGGCCGAGGGCCGGGACCTGCGCGGCTTCGTCGACCACGCCGCCGCCCTCGAGCAGGCGCAGCGCCGCGAGCCCGAGGCTCCGGTCGACGACGCGGACGCCGACGCCGTCCGGCTCATGACGATCCACGCGGCCAAGGGGCTCGAGTTCGACGTCGTCGTCGCCGCCGACCTCGGCCGCCGCGGCAACCTGCAGACGCCCGACGTCCTGGTCGACGGCGACCGCCTCGGGCTGCGCCTCGCGCTGCTCGACGGCCGCAGCGCGACGCCCGCGCTCGCCTACGCCGAGCTGCGCGACCGCCACCAGCTCGCGCAGTCCCAGGAGGAGGAGCGGGTCCTCTACGTCGCGCTGACCCGCGCGCGCGAGCGCCTGATCGTCTCCGGCGCCGCCGACTCGGCCCGCTGGCCGCGCGAGGGCCCCGGCTCCGCGCCGATCACCTGGCTGGGACCGGCGCTCGTGGCCGACCTCCCCGACCGCTTCGCCGCCGCGGACGCCGACAGCGCGATCGCGACGATGCCCGTGGGGGAGGCGTCGCTGCGCCTCGTCCTCAACACGCCGGCGACCGTCGGGAGCGCGCTGCGCGACGGGTTCCTGGCTCCGGGCGAGGCGGCCGGGCGCGCAGAGGCGGCGACCGCGGCCGTCGAAGCGGGCGAACGGCCGGCGCCCGCCGCCCCGCCCGACGCCGACCGCCGCGAGATCACAGGACCCGCGCCCGCCCCGCCGCTCGCCGCCGGTCCGCTTTCCTACACCTGGCTGGCCGCCTACGCCCGCTGCGGCTATCGCTTCTACGCCCAGCGCGTGCTCGGGCTGCCCGACGTCCCGCCGCCCGGCGCCGGCGCCGCCCGCGCGCCCGCCGCCCGGCGGGCCGGCCTCGACGCCCGCGAGCG
>DASXRF010000066.1:0-1844 GCA_036506755.1 Solirubrobacteraceae bacterium
AGCGGCGCGCGCGGCTGCTCGCGTGGGCGCGCGAGGTTGACGGCCTGGTCATCGAGGACGACTACGACGCCGAGTTCCGCTACGACCGCCGCCCGGTCGGCGCCCTGCAGGGACTCGACCCCGAGCGCGTCGTCTACGCCGGCTCGGCGAGCAAGAGCCTGGCGCCGGCGCTGCGGATCGGCTGGCTGGTCGCCCCGCGGCGCTGGGCCCGCGCGCTGGGGGAGGTGCGCTGGGGGATCGACCTCGGCGTCGGCGCGCTCGAGCAGCTGGCGCTCGCCGAGCTGCTGCGCGGCGGCGGCCTGGACCGCCACCTGCGCCGCACCCGCCAGGCCTACGCGGCCAAGCGCCGCGTCCTACTCGACGCGTTGGCCCGCGAGCTGCCCGACGCCCGGGTCACCGGCGTCGCCGCCGGGCTGCACGCCGTGGTCCTCCTGCCGCCGTCCGCTGACGAGCAGGCCGTGGTGGCGGCCGCCGCCGAGCGCGACGTCGAGGTCGCCGGGCTGACGCCGTTCTACGAGCAGGCCTCGCCGCCAGGGCCCGGCCTGCTGCTCGGATACGCCTCGCTGACCGAGCGCGCCATCGCCGAGGGCGTGCGCCGGCTCGGCGAGGCGGTCCGGTGGACGGGATCGGCTGGTAAGGATCCTGCCCACGCGACCGCCGCCCATCGGTAGTCTTCCGCCGCCCCCCGGGAGGAAGGAATCATGGCGACCCGAACGACGAAGGCCGGCGCTCGCAGGCGCGCCGGAGCCAGCACGGAGGCGGAAGGCGGTCCGGCCGTGGCAGAAGCGCCGGCGCCGAACGGCGGCGCGAACGGCGCGGGCGCGCGAGACGCCCAGGCCCTCGAGGAGATCCTGGCCGCGCTCACGGCCGCTCGCGACGGCGACTTCTCGCCGCGACTGCGCACGCGGCGGCGCGACCTGATCGGCGAGCTGCAGGTCCGCACCAACGAGCTTCTCGACGTCAACGCGCGCATGGCGCGCGAGCTCTCGCGCGTGTCGCGCGTCATCGGCCGCGAGGGCCGGATGATGGAGCGCGCCTCCCTGGGCCCGGTCCCGGGCGCGTGGGCGGAGAACGTCGAGTCGGTCAACTCGCTGATCGACGACCTCGTACGCCCGACCACCGAGGTCGCGCGCGTCATCGAGGCGGTCGCCGACGGCGACCTCTCCGAGAAGATGGCCATGACCATCGAGGGCCAGCCGGTGAAGGGCGAGTTCGCCCGCATCGGCACCACGGTGAACACGATGGTCGACCAGCTCTCGTCGTTCGCCGACGAGGTCACCCGCGTCGCCCGCGAGGTCGGCACCGAGGGCAAGCTCGGCGGCCAGGCCCGGGTCAAGGGCGTCTCGGGCACGTGGAAGGACCTCACGGACTCGGTGAACGTCATGGCCGGCAACCTGACCACCCAGGTCCGGCAGATCGCCGACGTGACGACCGCCGTCGCGAACGGCAACCTCTCGAAGAAGATCACCGTCGACGCGCGCGGCGAGGTCCTCGAGCTCAAGGACACGATCAACACGATGGTCGACCAGCTCTCGCGCTTCGCCGACGAGGTCACGCGCGTGGCGCGGGAAGTCGGTACCGAGGGCATCCTGGGGGGTCAGGCGGAGGTCAAGGGCGTCGAGGGCACGTGGCGGGACCTGACCGAGAACGTCAACCAGCTGGCGGGCAACCTGACCAGCCAGGTCCGCAACATCGCCCAGGTCACCACCGCGGTCGCGAACGGCGACCTCGAGCGCAAGATCACCGTCGAGGCCAAGGGCGAGGTCGCCGCGCTCGCCGAGACGATCAACGGCATGACCGACACGCTGTCGCGCTTCGCCGAGCAGGTCACCGGCGTGGCGCGC
>DASXRF010000067.1:0-4842 GCA_036506755.1 Solirubrobacteraceae bacterium
CAGACGGACAACACGCCGGTTGCCAGCGCGTAGCCCGCCTCGACGCGCAGCAGCTGATCGTCGATCAGCGGCAGCACCGTCCAGGCCACGAACAGCGCGGCGACGCCCAGCCAGGCCGCGCCCGCCCGGCCGGCCTGACCCCGCGCGAGCGCCGCCTGGTTGAGCGTCCCGGCGACGAGGTGCAGCCCCATCCCGACGCCGACCAGGGCCAGCCCCACCCGGCCGTACGCGAAGTCCTGGCCGAAGACGTGGCTCATGGCGAACGGTCCGATCGCGAGCAGCCCGAGCGCGACCGCGCCCGCGAACGCCGCGATGGCGAGCACGGTGACGCGGATCGCCCGCGCGAACGCGGCGTGGCCCTGCGTCGCCTCCAGGCCGGCCAGGTGGGGCAGCAGCGAGGTCTGGATCGACTGGAACAGCTGCAGCGGCGCGCGCGCGATCAGCAGGACGTTGAAGACGATCCCGGCCAGCGCGGCGTCGGCCGCCGTGGCGTCGACGGTCAGAACCGGCGCGTTGAGCAGCGTCTGCTCGGCCAGCATGATGCCGGCGACCGCGAGCGCGAAGCCCGTCGACTCGCGGGCGGAGGCGGCCGCGGGGGCGCCGGCGCCCCCCGCGGCGGCGCGGCGCCCCAGCGCCCACGGGATCACCAGCAGCGAGACGAACGGCGCCGCGGCGATCCCGAGCGCGACGAACGACTGGCCCTCGGCGAGCCCGACGGCGACCAGGACCGGGAACGCGAAGCGCGACAGCGACTCCATGAGCACCAGCCCGCCGTACAGCCCGAACCACTGGTGCCCGGCCAGCCAGCCGCGCGCGAAGTAGCTCGCGGCGTAGAACAGGATCCCGACGACGAGGACCCAGTACAGCGTCGCCGAGCCGTCGAAGACGTCGTCGCGCAACGGCTCCCGGAAGGCCAGCGCGACGACGAGGAAGACGAGCGCGAAGCCCGCCTGGATGAGCAGCGGCGTGCGCAGCGGGTGCGCCTCGTGGCCCAGGGCGCGGCGCTCGGCGATCGTGCGCGAGAGCAGCTGCTCGATCGGCCGGTAGATCACCGAGATGATCACGAACATCACCGACCACAGGAGGTCGATCCGCTTGGCCGCGACCTCCCCGAGCACGTGCGAGGCCACCGAGAAGTAGGCGAAGGTGAACAGCCCCGTCGTCGCGATGCCGATCGACAGGATGCGCGCGCCGCGGCCGTAGCCCGGGGCCTCGACCTCCTCGTCTATCGCGCGCTCGAGGGTGGCCTCAGAGCCTGACAAGCAGCATCGTCCACGGGAAGGGGGACCGGGCCTCGGCCACCGTCCCGTAGCGCGACAGGAGCTGGACGAAGCGGCGCTTCGACCAGTGGTTGAGGTGCCCCGGCGTGTTCCCGAGGTCCTTCAGGTAGGCGCCGCGCGCCACGTTGAGCGCCCGCCACAGCGGCTCGCGCGGGACGCTGACGATCAGCCAGCGGCGCGCGACGCGCGCCATCTCGGCGACGGTGTGCTCGGGATCGGGCACGTGCTCGAGGACCTCGATCGCCGTGGCGACGTCGAACTCGTCGTCGGCGAACGGAAGGTTCTCGGCCTTCATCACCCGGTACTCGAGGTTGGGCGCCTGGCGCTTGGCCCACTCGGCGTGCAGCTGCGGGTCGTCGAGGTCGATCCCGACGACGCGGCCCTCGATTCGCGGCGCCCAGTTGGCCGTCAGCACGCCTTCGCCGCAGCCCACGTCGAGCAGCGACTGCGGCGCGGCCGCCCCGAACAGCTCCTCCAGCGTGCCCTCGAAGCGCGCCATCAGCCGCTTGACGACCGGGTTCGTCGAGCCGTACTTGTCGTAGGTGTTGCCGGTGACCGTTCCTTCGCGGTCGACGGTGACGCTGGAACTCATGCCGGGATGACCTCGTGCTCCTCGGTGCGCGGCCCGGCGTCAGCGCCCGTGGTGCGCTCCTGGCCGGTCGGGCGGGCACCGGGCTCGTAGTGCGACGGCGGGATCCCGAGCTGCAGCTCGATGCGCCGCACGCGCTCGAAGGTCCGCTGGGACATGACGCGCTGCGCGTAGAGCAGGTCGCCGAGGATGCCCAGCGCGGCGAGCACCACGGCCGCGTTGAAGAGCACCGCGCCGAGGATCAGCGACTGCACGTGGCCGGCGCCGCTGCCCTGGATCCAGCTGACGAGCCAGCGCGTCCACGTGCCCAGCGCGAGCACGGCGACGATCACCGCGGCGGTCATGAACACGCGCAGCGGCTCGTACTGCGAGTAGATGCGCAGGATCGAGACGCTGTTGCGCCGCACGTAGGACCACATCGAGGGGAAGAGCCGGGACTCGCGCGTCTTGGGGTTGGTGCGGATGGCGACGTGGTCGGTCGCGACGAAGAACTTGCCGGCCTGGATGATCGTCTCGAGCGTGTAGGTGAACTTCGAGACGACCGCGACCTGCAGGGCGGCCTCGCGGTTGTAGGCGCGAAAGCCCGACGTCGTGTCGGGCACGGTCGTGTTCGACGCCTGGCGCACCACCCACGAGCCCAGCTTCTGCAGCGTGATCTTGAGCGGCGAGAAGTGCGCGATCTTCTCGACCTCGCGGTCGCCGACGACCAGGTCGGCGCGGCCCGCGACGATCGGCTCGACGAGCTTGGGGATGTCGTCGGCGCAGTACTGGTTGTCGGCGTCGGTGTTGACGATGACGTCGGCGCCGAGCTTCAGGGCCGCGTCCAGGCCGGCCTGGAAGCCGGTGGCCAGCCCCTTGTTGTTGGTCAGCCGGACGATGTGGTCGACGCCGTGGTCGCGGGCCACCTCTATCGTGCGATCTGTCGAGCCGTCGTCGACGATCAGCCACTCGACGAGGTCGAAGCCGGCGACGTGCCGCGGGAGATCGGCGAGCGTCGCCGGGAGCTGCTCCTCCTCGTTGAAACAGGGAATCTGGATGATGAGCTTGCGTCCGGCCATGGGCAATACTGGCCGCCGAGTGTAGATGGAAAGCGCCACCCTCACGCGACCCGGGACGGGAACCGGCTGGGCGGCGCGGCTTCGCGCCGTGCCCGCGAACGGCTGGGCGGCCGGCGGCCTGGTGTTGCTTACGGTCGCGGCCCTCGTCGGTTACGTCGTCTACCCGACTTTCCCCAACTACGACTCGTATTACTCGATGCTGTGGGCGCGCGAGGTGCTGCACCTGCAACCGCTGTCCTTCGACGGCTACCGGACGCCGACCGAGCACCCGCTGGCCATCCTGTTCGCCATTCCGCTCGTGCTGCTGGGCGACGGCGGCGACCGGGTCCTCGTGTTCTTCACCGTCGCGTCGTTCGTGGCGCTCGCCGCCGGCCTGTACCGGCTCGGGCGGCTGTCCTTCGGCCCGCTGGTGGGCGGCGTGGCCGCCACGCTGCTGTGCACGCGCTTCGACTTCCCGTTCCTCGCCGTGCGCGGCTACATCGACATCCCGTACCTCGCGCTGGTCGTCTGGGCGGCGGCGCTCGAGCTGGGCCGCCCGCGCCGCGGGCTGCCGGTGTTCGCGCTGCTGACGGCGGCTGCGCTGCTGCGCCCCGAGGCCTGGATCCTCATCGGCCTGTACTGGCTGTGGTTCGCCTGGCGGGCCCCGTGGCGCGCGCGAGCCGTCTACGCCGGGCTCGCGGCGATCGGGCCGCTGGCCTGGGCGCTGCTGGACTGGCGGGTGACCGGCGACCCGCTGTTCTCGCTGCACCACACGGGCGACACCGCCGAGGAGCTCGGCCGCGCGACGGGCCTGGCCGCGGTCCCGAGCTCGACACAGGAGTTCCTCATCCGGCTCGACAAGTTGCCCGTCGTGCTCGGCGGGGTCGCCGGGGCCGCCCTCGCGCTGTGGTTCGCCCCGCGCCGCACGCCGATGCCGATCGTGCTGTTCCTCAGCGGCGTCGGGACGTTCGTCGCCGTTGCCGTCGCCGGGCTGTCGGTCATCCAGCGCTACCTGCTCGTGCCGTCCCTGATGGTCATGGTGTTCTGCGGCGTCGCGCTGGCCGGGTGGACGATGCTGCGCCGCGGCTCGCGCCTGCGGCTGGCCTGGGCGTTTGGCGCGGTCGCGCTCGTCGTCTTCGGCGTGCTCTTCACCGCGCTCCGCGTCAACGTCTCCAGGCTCGACTCCGAGCTGCGCTTCCGCGGCGACGCGCACGCCGCGCTCAAGCGCGTGCTGCACGCTCCAGCCGTCAGGGCGGGCATCCGCTGCGGCGCGGTGTCGACCCCGACGCATAAGCTGATCCCGGACGTGCGGTGGGTGGCCGACCTCGGCGCCGGGCGGGTCGTCGCGCGCGCCGACCCCTCGGCGGCGGCGCAGCGAGCGGCACGTCGCGGCGTGGCGCTGGTCGTCACCGGCCGGGGCGCCCTGGCACGCCAGGTGTTCGTCGACTCCACCGTGGACCCTCTGGTCAACCTCCCTCCCGCCGGCTTCCGCCGCGTCGCCACGAGCGCCTATTACGCCGCCTATGTCCGCTGTTGAGAGCCCGCCGACGCCCGCCGCCGTCGGGCGGCCCGGGCCGGCGCCGTCGGGCTGGGCGGCGGCGGCACTCGAGCGCGCGCCGCACCGGCGCAGCGACCGCCGCTGGACGGCGGCCATCGCCGTGCTGCTCGCCGGCGCGTTCGTCCTGCGCGTCTGGGGCGCGTCGCACGGGCTGCCCTACGCCTACAACGCCGACGAGAACGCGCACTTCGTCCCCAAGGCGATCGGCCTCTTCGGCCACAGCTGGAACCCCGACTACTTCGTCAACCCGCCGGCCTTCACGTACCTGCTGCACGTGATCTTCGCGGTCTGGTACGGCGGTCGCGAGGGCGTCTCGCGGACCTTCGCCACCGACCCGACCAGCGTCTTCCTGCTCGCCCGCGTGGTCGCCGCGCTCCT
>DASXRF010000068.1:0-2600 GCA_036506755.1 Solirubrobacteraceae bacterium
GCGCACCTCGTAGGGATGCGAGCGGGCGAAGCACGCGAAGGGCAGCACCTCGTCCTCGGTGAAGCCGCGCAGGGCGACCGCGTTGACCTTGATCGGGTGCGCCTCGGGGAACTGCGCCAGCACCTCGAGCCCCCGCAGAACGCGCGGGAGCGCGTCGCGGCGCGTCATCTCGAAGAACCGGTCGCGCTGCAGGGAGTCGATCGAGACGTTGAAGCGGTCGATCCCCGCGCGCACGAGCGCCTCGGCGTCGCGCTCGAGCAAGAAGCCGTTGGTCGTGACGCTCAAGTCGTCCACCAAAGGCGCGAGCATCGCCGCCAGGCGCGGGAACTCCCGGCGGACCAGCGGCTCGCCGCCGGTCAGCCGCAGGTCGCGCACGCCCATCGAGGCGAAGAGCGCCACCAACCGCTCGATCTCCTCGAACGTCAGCACGTCGGCGCGCTCGAGCCACGGCAGCCCCTCGGCCGGCATGCAGTACTGGCAGCGGAAGTTGCAGCGGTCGGTGACCGAGACGCGGAGGTCGCGGATGAGTCGGCCGTGGCCGTCGCGCAGCGGCTCCATGTAGGTCAGGCTATAGGTCATGATCACCGGGCTCCACGCGGTCATGTTCAGCCGCGAGGCCGAGGCCCTGCGAACCATGCTCGGTGACGTGCTCGGCTTCGGGTCGGTGGACGCCGGCGGCGGCTGGCTGATCTTCGCGATGCCCCCGGCCGAGCTGGCCGCCCATCCGGACGAGCAGGGCGGCCGCACCGAGCTCTACCTCACGTGCGACGACATCCACGCGACGATCTCGGAGCTGGCGGCGAAGGGCGTGCAGACGACGCGGCCGGTCAGCGACGAGGGCTGGGGGCTGGTGACGGCGATCGCGCTGCCCGGCGGCGACGAGCTCGGCCTGTACGAGCCCCGCCACCCGAGCCCTTGACCGCGCCGGCGATCGCGTACCCGCCGCAGCTGCCGGTCAGCGCGCGCAAGGACGAGCTGCTCGAGGTCATCGGCGCCCACCAGGTCGTCGTCGTCGCTGGGGAGACGGGCTCGGGCAAGACCACCCAGCTGCCGAAGATCTGCCTCGAGCTGGGTCGCGCCGCGATCGCCCACACCCAGCCGCGCCGGCTGGCCGCCCGCACGGTCGCCGAGCGGATCGCCGACGAGCTGAACGTCCCGCTCGGCGGGGCCGTCGGCTACGCGGTGCGCTTCAGCGACCGCTCCTCGCCGGACACGCTCGTGCGGCTGATGACCGACGGCCTCCTGCTCGCCGAGATCCGGCGCGACCGGCTGCTGCGCCGCTACGACACGGTGATCGTCGACGAGGCGCACGAGCGCAGCCTCAACGTCGACTTCCTGCTCGGCTACCTGCGGCGCATCCTGCCGCGCCGGCCCGACCTCAAGGTGCTCGTCACCTCGGCGACGATCGACCCCGAGCAGTTCAGCCGCCACTTCGACGGCGCGCCGGTCGTAGAGGTCTCCGGCCGCACCTATCCGGTCGAGGTGCGCTACCAGCCCCAGGACGACCCCGAGCGCGACCAGGAGGACGCGATCGCCGACGCCGTCGACGAGGTGCTGCGCGAGGGCCCCGGCGACGTCCTCGTCTTCCTCAGCGGCGAGCGCGAGATCCGCGACACCGCCGACGCCCTGGCCGGCCGCCTCGGCCCCGGCGTCGAGCTGCTGCCGCTCTACGCGCGGCTGTCGAGCGCCGAGCAGCAACGCGCCTTCCGACCGCACGCCGGCCGGCGGATCGTCCTGGCCACGAACGTCGCCGAGACCTCGCTCACCGTCCCCGGGATCCGCTACGTCGTCGACCCGGGGACCGCGCGGATCAGCCGCTACAGCGCCCGCCTGAAGGTCCAGCGCCTGCCGATCGAGCCGATCTCCCAGGCCTCCGCCGACCAGCGCAAGGGCCGGTGCGGGCGCACGTCGGACGGCATCTGCATCCGGCTGTACGACGAAACCGACTTCAAAGAGCGCCCGCGCTTCACCGACCCGGAGATCCTGCGCACCAGCCTCGCCGCGGTCATCCTGCAGATGGCGGCGCTCGGCCTCGGCGGCATCGAGGACTTCCCGTTCATGGACCCGCCCGACCGCCGCCAGGTCCGCGACGGCGTCCTGCTGTTGCAGGAGCTCGGCGCGCTGGACGACGCTCAGCGGCTGACGAAGCTCGGCCGGCGCCTCGCCCGCCTGCCGGTCGACCCGCGGCTGGGCCGCATGGTGCTCGAAGCCGACCGGCTCGGCTGTGCCGACGAGGTGATCGTCATCGCCGCCGGGCTGTCGATCCAGGACCCTCGCGAGCGCCCCACCGACCGCCGCGAGGCCGCCGACCAGCAGCACGCGCGCTTCGCCGACGAGCGCTCGGACTTCCTCGCCTACCTGAACCTGTACCGCCACCTGGAGGCCGAGCAGCGCCGGCTGTCGGGCAACCAGTTCCGCAAGCGCTGCCACGCCGAGTTCCTGCACCACCTGCGCGTCCGCGAGTGGCAGGACCTCGTCGGCCAGCTGCGCGAGACCGCCAAGGAGGTGGGCATCCGGCGCAACCGCACGCCGGCCGAGCCCGACCAGATCCACCTCGCGCTGCTGTCCGGCCTGCTCTCGCACGTGGGCGTGAAGGACCC
>DASXRF010000069.1:0-11378 GCA_036506755.1 Solirubrobacteraceae bacterium
CGGCCGGCGCCGAAGGCGAGGCCGACGGCGAGGCCGAGCGCCGGATCGCCGAGCGCCACCGTCACCGCCGCGAGCGCCGGCACCGCGAACGACAGCACGTAGGTGGTGAAGCCCATGCCGAGCAGGACGCCGTACAGGCCGGCGGCCAGCGGCAGCGGGAGGGCGCGCCGCCAGGGCTCGGGCACCTGCCGGCGGATCTGCGGCACGATCGGGGCCCCGGCCGCGTCGAGCGCCGCGCCGGTCACGGCGATCGCGGCGGCGACGCCGAGCGCCGCGCGGCCCCCGGGCAGCAGCGCGCCCACCAGCGCCAGGGCGCCGAAGCTCAGCACGCCGCCGGCGGGCGCGCCGAGCGCGAAGGCCGCACAGGCGGCGGGCGTCGCGCGCCCGCGCCGGCCGATCGTGTCGATCATCGAGAAGCCGCACGGCGACCACGAGCCGGTCACGCCGGCGACCAGGCCGGCGAGCGCGAGAGCGAGGGCCTGCGCGCTCAGCACGGCACCCGCGTCTGGAAGTAGGTGACGCAGAACACCTTGCGCCCGCGGTAGCAGTAGCCGGTCAGCGCGCCGTCGCCGTTGATGCGCCGCGCGCGGTAGCCGCAGCAGTCCCACAGCTTGCGCACGTGGCCGCCGCAGCAGCGGTACCACGCGCCGTCGAGGTGCGGCGCGAAGCCGTACAGGTCGGCGGCGGCATCGCAGACGCGCGTGCGCGCGGCGACCGGAAGGGGCCGCCCACCGGTGTCGCTCAGCGGTCGCCCCGCCTCGTCGACCGGGCGGCCGTCGCCGTCGATGCGTCGGCCGAGGTCGTCGACGGGCGCGCCGTCCTTGGCGCGCAGCGGGAAGCCGCGGGCGTCCACGCGCGGCAGGCCGGTCGGGTGCGGGCAGGAGGCGGTCGTGTAGATGTGGCCGCAGAAGTGGAAGCCCTCGGCCTCGCCGGGCGCGATCGCCCTGGCGACGACGCCGCCCGCCGTTCCGGCCACCAGCGCGCGGCCGACGCGGGCGAGCAGGCCGCGGCGCGAGGTCCGTACCGCGAGCCGCTCGGTCCACGGCGCCGCCTCAGGCATGCGCCGCCTGGAGCGCGCGGCGCTCGGCGGTGGCGAGCACGCTCTCGAGCTGCGCCAGCCCGTTGACCGTCCCCTTGGCCAGCACGGTCCCGGTCAGCGGGTCCAGGGCCACGGCGTACGGGCTGCCGGGGACCCGCGCCAGCGACCACGCGTCGGCGTGGCGCGCCTCGTCGAAGACCTCGACGGCGAGCCACGGCTCGCGCGCCAGCAGCTCGACCGACGGTGCGAGCGCCCGGCACAGCGCGCAGCCCTCCGAGGCG
This sequence comes from Solirubrobacteraceae bacterium, assembly GCA_036506755.1. Classification (GTDB taxonomy): domain Bacteria; phylum Actinomycetota; class Thermoleophilia; order Solirubrobacterales; family Solirubrobacteraceae; genus DASXRF01. The sequence continues at coordinate 1,321 of DASXRF010000069.1, forward strand.
AAGACGGCCAGCGCGAGGCGCGTGCGCGCGGTCGGCGCGAAGCGCTCGGCGAGCGCCGAGGGCTCGCCGACCGGCGGTCCCTCGTCGGGGACCTCGAGCGCGCCCTGCGCGCCGGCGGCGAGGCGCAGCATGCCGACCTCGCGGGCCAGCGCCAGCACCGCGACGGCGAGCGCGACGACGCCGGCGAGCGCAACGCCGAGCCCGATCGCCAGCCACGTCTGGGTGTCCACGCCGCCGCGCGGCAGCGCCGGAAGCGCGGCGAACGCGGCGGCGAGCACGGCGTCGCGTGCCACGGCGGCGCCGCTGACACGCGAGCGCGCGCCGAAGCACGCGCACGGCGCGCCGGCCCGGCCACGGGCGAGCGCGATCGCGAGCGCGCCGGCGAAGCACGCCGTGAGCGCGGTGGCGGCGTACGCGGCGGCGTCTAGCCCGGCGGCCACCCCGGCGGCGAGCACGAGCTCGAGCGCGACCAGAGCGGCCCAGGCGGCCGCGCGCACGGTCTCGCTGCGCAGGCCGAACGTCGCGAGCGCGGCGCGGCTGGCGGCCGGCGCGGCGAGCTTGGCGACGGCCGCGGCGACGAGCACGGCGGCGAGCATCCATGACGCGGCCAGATGCAGCACGAGCGCGGCAGACTAATCGTCACGCCGTCCGGTGCGCCGTCGGGCTAACGGATCGACGAAGTCGATCCATGGCCGGTTCGTTCAAGACGGCGGGCGGCGAATGCGCCAGATTGCCCGCCATGCGACAGCGAGTGAGTCTGATCACCCTCGGCGTGCGCGATCTGGCCCGCGCGCGCCGTTTCTACGAGGCGCTCGGCTGGAAGACCGGCGCGAAGCCCGACGACGACGTCGTCTTCTTCCAGGCCGGCGACATGGTGCTCGCGCTCTGGGACCGCGCCCGGCTCGCGGAGGACAGCTGCGTCGAGGACAGCGGTGGGTGGGGCGGGGTCACGCCCGCGCACAACGTCGGCTCACGGGCCGAGGTCGACGCCGTCATCGAGGAGGCGCGCGCCGCCGGCGCGACGATCGGCCGCGAGCCGGCCGAGACGTTCTGGGGCGGCTACAGCGGCCTCTTCGTCGATCCCGAGGGCCATCCATGGGAGATCGCCCACAACCCGCACTGGACGATCACGCCCGATGGCGGGGTCAGACTGAACTGAGCCGCCGCTCGCCCGCCGGGCCGGCGCCGGCCGCGAGCAGCGCGCCGGCCGGCAGCCCGGCGAGCCGGGCGCAGTCCCGGGTGAGATGGGGCTGATCGGCGTAGCCGGCGTCGGCGGCCAGGCGGGCGAGGTCGCCGCCGGGCCCGGCGAGCGTCAGGAAGCGCTGCAGGCGCAGCACGCCGGCCAGCGTGCGCGGCGCGTAGCCGACCGCTCCCTCGAAGCGCCGCCGCAGCTGGCGCTCGGAGATCCCCAGCCGCGCGCAGAGCTCGGCGACACGCGTCCGCGGCTGGGCCAGGTCATGGACCGCGGCGCGGACGACCGGGTCCGGCGCCGGCGCGTCGGCCAGCCAGCCGGCGACCATCGCGGCGAGCAGCCGCAGCCGCGCGCCGGCGTCCGGCGCGCCGGCGATCCGCGCCGACCACTCGGCCCCGCCGGCGCGCACGTCGGCCAGCGGAGGCGAGCGGTCGAGCAGCTCCCCGGCGGGCAGCCCGAGCGCGGCCCCCGCCGCGCCGACGCGGAACCGGAGGCCGATCTTCGGCTCACCGGGCGGGAGGGTCGGCAGCACCGCGCGCGTCGCCGGCCCGGCGACGATCAGCTCGGCACCGGTCCAGACCACATCGACGCAGCCGTCGGGCAGGATGCGCGCCGGCGGGCCCGAGCGCGTCCACAGACAGGCGACGTAGGCAGCGAGCGCCGGCGGCGGGGCGAGCTCGCGGTAGCTCACTCGCCGGACGCTAGTGGACGCGTCCGGCGAATGGCCGTCGGGCGATGCCTACTCGTCGTCGGCGTGGCAGTCGATCTCGGTCGGAAAGCGGAAGTCCAGGCCGCCGTTGGACTGGAGCACGACCCGGATCACGTCGTCGCAGCGGACCTTCTGGTTGTCGTCCCACAGCGAGTACATGCAGTCGACCGTGCGGGCCGACTGGCGCGTGCAGGTGCGTGCGGACTCGACGCCCCACGCCGTGCACCAGTCGAGGCGGTCGCAGGCGTCCTTGACGACGTCCTCGGCCGCGGCCTGCGCGGTGGTCTTGGTGAGCCCCGCAGCCTGGGCCGAGGGGGCAGCGGCGGTGGCGCCGGCGCTCAGGGCGCCGGCGGCGGCGGCGATCGCGGCGGCGACGCGGAGGCGGGAGGCGGTGAAGGACACGGGAAACGCTCCTTGGAACGAGTGGCGGAAACGACGCCGTGAGCATCGGTCGCGCGCCTCGTCCCGGGAAGGAGCCCCCGGTGTGGTCAGGACCGCACCCGGCGTGTGCGCTGCGGCACACGCCGCGGCGGCGGCGCGTCAGGCCTCGGCGCGCCGCGCCCGCAGCTCGACGGGTGCGTGGTGCAGTGCGCGCAGGCGCACGTCGCGCCAGGACAGGCCCTCGTTGACGAGCGCCGGCGCGCCCATGATGACCGCCGTGGCGATCTCGACGGCCTGCAGGATGATCCCGTAGCCCAGCGCGTCGGCCGAGCCGACGCCGTAGCCGGCCGACAGGACCGCGACGCACGTGGCCTGGAAGACGCCCAGGTTCGACGGGGTCGCGGGCAGCGCGGCGGTCACGTTGACGGCGAACAGGACGGCGGCGGCGGCGCCGACGCCGGCGCGGTCGTCGAGGCCGAGCGCGGCGAGGAGCACCCAGCACGCCAGCCACTGCAGCCCCCACGCGGCCAGCTGGGCGAAGGCCGCCTGGGCGCCCAGCCGCGGCGAGCGGAAGACGCGCAGGCCGTCGCGCACGCGCGTCAGCGCCCGGCGCGCGGCGGCGAGGCCGTTGGCGACGCGGCGCGAGCGCGACGTGGCGCCCGCGCGCAGCAGCGCGGGCGCGACGAGCACCGACAACAGGATCGCCGCCGGGGCGAAAGTGAACGCGATCAGCGCGCCGTGGTGGCCGGTGAACAGGTCGACGGTCGAGAACATCGTCACGCCGAGGATCACGAGCGCGACGAGGTTGAGCAGCGTCTGCGAGACGAGCGTGCCGAGCACGGTGGGCAGCGCCTCGCGGGCGCGTCCCAGCCGCCGCGCGACGATGATCGCGCGCGAGGGCTCGCCGAGGCGGGCGGGCAGCGTCGCCGACATCAGGACGCCGATCGCCGTGCCCCGCATCGCGTCGCGCAGCCGCACCCGGAGCCCGGGCAGCGCGGCGCGCAGGATCGCGTGCCACGCGACGCCGCGCAGCAGCATCGACGCGCACATCAGGCCGAGGCCGGTCAGGACGTAGCTCGGGCTCGAGCGCAGGAGGGAGGCGCCGATGCGGTGCAGGCCGATGCGCTCGAGCGCGACGAGCGACAGGATCACGCCGGCGACCGCGGCGAACGCGACGGCCGCGCGGCGGGCGGCCGCCAGGCCGGCGCGGCGCTCGACCGGCCGCGGCTCCAGCGTCGGCAGGCGCCGGGCCGGGCGGCGCGGCTCGCCGTCCGCGGGCAGCAGCCCGAGGCGCACCCCGGCGCGGCGCGCGGCGCTCGCCGGCGCGGACACGGCGCGCGCGTCCTCGTAGGCCTCGAGCACCTCGCCGGCGACCGACGGCCAGGCGTAGCGCTCCGCGCGCTGCGCGGCCGCGGCGGCCAGGCGGGCACGCCGGCCGGGGTCGACCGCGAGGTCGTGCAGCGCCTCGGCCAGCGCGGTCGCGTCACCGCGGCGGACCAGGACGCCGTCGACGCCGTCGCGCGCGACGTCGGCGTAGCCGGGCAGGTCCGAGCAGACCACCGGGGTGGCGGCGGCGAAGGCCTCGGTGAGCACCATCCCGAACGACTCGCCGCCGAGCGACGGCGCGCACAGGACGTCCGCCTCGCGCAGCGCGGCGCGCTTGCGCTCCTCGTCCACCTTGCCCAGCGCGGTGACCCCGCGCGGATCGAGCAGCAGCGGCCTGATCTCGTCCGGCCCGGCGCCGACGACCGTCAGCTCGCAGTCGACGTGCTCGCGCAGCGCCTCGAAGGCGCGCAGCAGCAGCGGGAGGCCCTTGCGCTCGACGGCCTGCCCGACGAAGAGCAGGCGCAGCGGCCCGTCGCCCGTCCGCGGGGTCGCGAGCGGGTCGAGGTCGACGCCGTTGGGGATCACCCGGTAGCGCCCGCCGAAGAAGCGCCGCCCGGTCCACGCGGCGGCCTCCGAGACGGCGATGCGGACGTGCAGGCGGTTCATCCGGCGTCGCGCGCCGGCGAGGTTGCCGAGCCCGTTGGTCAGGGCGTTCGTCGAGTACGTGTGGAAGGTGCCGACCAGTGGGGCGTCGCTCGTGCACAGCGCGTCCCAGCACGGCGCGGGGGCGATCGGCTCGTGGAGGTGGATCACGTCCGGCGCGAACGCGCGCAGCTCGCGGCGCATCGTCGTGACCGCGTACGGCGTGAGCGAGATGTTCGACACCGCCCCGTTGGCCGGGATGCCGACGGTGCGCCCGAGCGGCACGAGGTGGCCGGGCAGCGGGCGCGCCTGCGGGCGCGCGCCGCGGTGCAGCCGCGCGCTGAGGCGGTCGTCGGGGTCGTAGGGCGCGAGGACGCAGACGTCGTGGCCGGCCGCGAGGAACTGGTCGGCAAGGGCTTCGATGTGCCGCGTCACGCCCCCTGGGTACGTCCACGAGTAGGGCGACACCAGGGCGATGCGCATCGCGGAGAGTCTAGGGGGCTGACCCCACGACTCCCGCAAACGGGGTGACCGCGCCTCGCGGCCATCCCGGCACGGGAGCCGCGGGCTCAGCCGCCTGAGGCCCGTCCGACGCCGGCCCGGAGGTAGGCTGCGACCCAGGCCGCGACGAAGACCGAGAAGACGAGCAGGAGCGGGCCGGAGTCGTTGAACAGGGCGCCGGCCACGCCCGCGGCGGCGGCCCCGCCGAGCGCGGCTCCCCACAGCGAAGCGCCGGGAATGCCGCGCAGGAGCGCGTCGCGGCGGCGGATCGCCACGACGATCGCCGCCAGCGCGAGCGGCGTGAGCACGAGCATCGCCGGGCGCTTGAGGACGTTGAAGGCCAGCTCGTAGCGGCGGGCGACGACGTCCTCGATCGCCGCCCGGTCGCCGGCGCGCAGGACGGTCCGCGTGAAGTGCGAGTCGCCGCCGGTGGCCAGGTCGAGCGCCGCCAGGGCGACGAGCGCGGCGGCCGGCGCCAGGACGACCAGCGCCACGCGCCGGCCGGTCAGCCGCCCGGGCAGGGCGAGCGCGACCGCCACCGCGGTCGCCGCCCCCACCGTGATCACGCCGCCGACGTCCGCGCCGAGGCGACCCGCGCCGAGCGCCAGGCCGAGCGCCGCGCCGCCCGCCGCGAAGGCGAGCGCCGCCTCGCGTGAGCGCGGGCGCGCGCCGAGCGCCGCGGCGACGCCCACCAGCATCAGGACCGGCAGCGTCGCCTCCAGCTCGTTGCCGACGCCGTAGAAGCGGGCCCCGAAGAGCGGGTTGGGGCCGAACAGCGAGCGAACGATCAGCGGCGAGCCGGCGGCCAGGTCGGCGACGTAGGCGGCCACGCCGATCGCGGCGGGGACCAGCGGCGCGCGCGGCCAGGCCACCAGGCGGTCGGTGAGCGCGCCGAGCCCCAGCGCGACCACGCCAACGCCGACCTCCTCGACGGCGCGCCCCGGCCGCAGGGCGGCGAAGGCGAGCAGCACGGGCAGCACCCACAGCACGGCCAGGCCGCCGATGCGAATCGCGCCCCGCGAGCGCAGCGCGGCCGCGAGCGCGAGCCAGAGGGCGCCGAGGAACCCCAGGGTGGGCAGGCGGCGGGCCGAGACGACCCGCAGCCGCGCCTCGAAGCGCCTCAGCGCGGCGAGGTCGACCCGTCCGTCGGCGCGCAGCGGCCGGCCCTGCATCTTCCGCGGGACCGGACGCCCCAGCCAGCGCAGGATCGTGGGCGCGAGGTCGATCGCGGTGACCAGGCCGTCCGTGCGCGTCGTGCGCGACGTCAGCGCCCGGCCGCCGCCCAGCCCGAACGCCGCGACGGGCAGCAGCTGCGCGCGGCGCGCGGCCGGCGGCGGCGCGCGCAGCGCGAGCACGAGCGTGGCGCGACCGCGGCGGGCCACGAGCCCGCGCAGCGCGGCCGTGCCGCGCACGACGGTCACCACGAGCGCGTGGCCGCGAAGCCCGTCGCCCACGCTGCGCGCGGCGGCGAAGCGGCCGCGCTCGTCGGCGGCGGCGATCGCCTCGTCCTCCGTGCCCCCGGCGAACGCCACGCCGCTGCGCAGCGACGACCCCAGCAGCCCGGGCACCACCTCGGCGGGCGCCGCGGCGGCGCGGCGCATCACCGCATCCCAGCCGAAGACCCGGCCCCGCCCAATCCCGACGGCCGGCAGGTCGCGCGGGTCGTACGCGTTGAACGACGTCCGCGTCCCCTGCGTGATGTCGAGCAGCGCCTGGACCTGCTCGTAGCGGCCCTGCGTCGCCCCCAGCAGGCCCACCGACGCGCCCGGGACGCCCGCCAGCCGCTCCAGCGAGACGTGGGGCACGAACGCGAGCACGGCACGGCGCGGGGCCGCGTGTGCGGGAGGGCACACGCACGTGAGCGCGATGAGCGCTCCCGCTATCGTCGACCAGGCATGGCGGCGCAGCATTTCGTCAAGTACACCTTCTTCAAGCTCGATCCCGCGTGGCGGCGGCTGCCCGCCCCCGAGCGCGCCGAGCACAAGCGCGAGTTCCTCGCCGCGTGCGAGGACTTCTCCGCCGACCACCTGCTGCAGTCCTTCAGCCTGATCGGCACGCGCGGCGACGCGGACCTGATGCTCGTGGCCGAGGCCGAGAACCTCGACCGCATCCACGAGTTCCACGTGGTCCTCGGGCAGTCGGGCGTCGCCAAGTGGGCGACGCAGCCCTACTCGTTCCTGGGGATCCGCAAGCAGAGCGAGTACTCCGAGGAGCGCCGCGAGCAGCCGCGCGCCTTCCACGGCAAGTACCTGTTCGTCTACCCCTTCGTCAAGACGCGGCCGTGGTACGCGCTGCCCGCCGCCGAGCGCGGACGGATCATGGCCGACCACATCGCGGTCGGCAAGCAGTACCCGGCGGTCGACAACCACACGATCTACTGCTTCGGCCTGGACGACCAGGAGTTCGTCGTCGCGTTCGACACCGACGACGCCGCCGCCTTCCTGGACCTCGTCCAGCGCCTGCGCGGCACCGAGGCCTCCAGCTACACGCTGCGCGACACGCCGAGCTTCACGTGCGTGGCCGCGTCGCTGGAGCGCGCGCTCAACGCGCTCGACGGCGAGACCGTCACCCGGGAGGCGACGCTGGCGTGAGCGCCGCCGACTTCGACGAAATACGCGACATCACCGTCATCGGCGCCGGCCCGGTCGGGCTGTCGGCCGCCTTCTCGGCGGGCATGCGCGAGGCCAGCGCGCGCATCATCGACTCGCTGCCCGACATCGGCGGCCAGCTGACGACGCTCTATCCCGAGAAGTGGATCTTCGACGTCCCCGGCCACCCGCGCGTCCTGGCCAAGGACCTCGTCGACCAGCTCCGGGCCCAGACGCTCGACCAGTTCGACGTGCCCGTGCACCTCGAGACGACCGCGGAGTCGATCTCGTGGGAGGACGACGTCGTCGTGCTGCACACCGCCAACGGCGAACTGCGCTCGCGCGCGGTGATCATCGCCGGCGGTCACGGCGCCTTCGAGCCCAAGCGGCTGCCGGTCAGCGAGATCGACCTCGAGCCGTGGGAGGGCCGCGGGGTCCACTACCTGGTCTCCGAGAAGGCCGCCTTCGCCGGCAAGCGCGTCGCGATCGTCGGCGGCGGCGACAGCGCGCTGGACTGGGTGATCAACCTCCAGGACACCGCCGAGCGCGTGCACCTCATCCACCGCCGCGACGGCTTCCGCGCCCACGAGGTGACCGTCAAGCAGGTCATGGACCTCGCGGACGCCGGCGAGGTCGACGTGCACATCCCCTACACCGTGCGCGAGGTGACCGGCAACGGGAACCTCGAGCGCGTGCACCTCGAGGGACCGGAGCCGTGCGACCTGGACATCGACGCGCTGCTGCTCCAGCTCGGCTTCTCCACCAAGCTCGGTCCGCTCAAGGACTGGGGCCTGCAGATCTCCAAGGGCGCGATCGTCGTCGACCAGGTCATGAAGACCAACCTCGACCGCGTCTGGGCGTGCGGCGACATCACCATCTTCGACGGCAAGCTCAAGCTCATCGCGACGGGCTTCGCCGAGGCGGCGATCGCGGTCGCCCAGGCGGTGCACTCCTTCCGCCCGGAGATGCGCATCCAGCCGAAGTACTCGACGAACACGGGCGTCCCCGGCGCCGTGGAGGGACAGCCCTGAAAGCGGCGGTCGCCCACCTGCGGGCGGCCGACCCTGTCATCGCGCGCCTGATCGACGCGCACGGAGAGATCGACCTCGTCCCCGCGCACCGCCGCGGCCGCGACCACTACACCGCGCTCGTGCGCTCGATCGTCGGCCAGCAGCTCTCGGTCAAGGCCGCGACGACGATCTACGGGCGCCTCGAGGGGCACTTCGGCGGCCACGCGCCCACGCCCGAGCAGATCCTCGCCGCCGACCCCGACGCGCTGCGCGCGGTCGGCATGTCGCGCCCCAAGGTCGGCTACCTGCGCTCGCTGGCCGAGCACGTCCTCGACGGCACGATCGAGCTCGACCGGCTCGACGAGCTGCCCGAGGACGAGATCGTCCGCGAGCTCGTGGCGGTCAAGGGCCTGGGCGAGTGGACCGCCCACATGTTCTTGATGTTCCAGCTCTCCCGCCCCGACGTCCTGCCGGTCGGCGACCTCGGCATCCGGCGGGCCGTCGAGCGCCAGTACGGGCTCGCGGAGATCCCCGGCCCAGCCGAGCTCGAGCGCATCGCCGAGCGGTGGCGGCCGTGGCGCACCCTGGCATGCCGCTACCTGTGGGAGTCCCTGGACAACGAGCCCACGTGAAGCCGCTGCTCGCCCTCCTCGCCGCCCTGCTCCTCGCCGCCCCGAGCGCGGAGGCCGCCTTCCCGGGAGCGAACGGGCGCATCCTCTTCACGAGTTCGGACCGCGTCTACACCGTCGATCCCGCCGGCGGGCCGTGGACGCGGCTGGTCGCCGACGAGACGCGCCAGGCGCAGCCGGCGTGGTCGCCGGACGGCACGAAGGTCGCCTTCCGGGTCGGACCCGACGGCGACACCGAGATCTGGGTCGTCGACGCCGACGGCACGGGCGCGCACCCGATCACCGACACGCCCAACCCGGGCGGCGACCCGCGCTACTCCAGCCAGCCCGCGTGGTCGCCCGACGGGCGCCGGCTCGTCTTTCGCTCCGACCGCCGCGACAACAACCCCGACGTGTGGATCATGGACGCCGACGGTGCCGATCCCCGGCCGCTGGTCACGACCCCCGGCGACGAGCGCTACCCGGCACTCTCGCCCGACGGCGCTCGCCTGGTCTACCGCAGCGACATCGACGGCGACCCCGAGATCTACGTGGCGCGCGCTGACGGCACGAGCCCCGTGCAGCTCACCGACAACGCCATCTTCGACTCCGCGCCGTCGTGGTCGCCCGACGGCGCGCGCCTCGCGTTCGAGCGCGGCGAGCTCGGCGCCGACGCGCCGAGCAACGCGACCTACGCGACGATGGAGATCTGGACGATGGCCGCCGAGGGCAGCGACCAGGTCCGCCTGACCGTCAACGACGTCCACGACGAGGGGCCGGCCTGGGCGCCCGACGGCAGCGGCATGCTCGTCTTCACGCGCGACGACAAGGTCAACAGCGACCTGTTCGTCCGCGACGCGGCGGGTGCCGAGCGGCGGCTGACCGACGCGCCGACGCTCGAGGAGTCGCCGGACTGGCAGGCGGTGCCCGAGCCGGCGGCGCCGCCCGAGCCGGCGGCGCCCGCGCCGGGCGGCGAGCCGCCCGCGGCCGGCCCGCCGCCCGAGACGCCGCCGCTCGCGACGCAGCAGCCGTCGACGACGCCCGCCGCGCCGATGGTCCTGGTCACCCGCCGGGTGCGCGTCTCGCGCACCGGCCTCCTCG
>DASXRF010000070.1:0-3163 GCA_036506755.1 Solirubrobacteraceae bacterium
TCTGGCTGCGCGCTGGCACCAACCCGCACGACGCCAGCCGCCGCGCCGACGAACCGGCCAACACGCTGCGCTTCGAGGCGCGCCTCAACGACGTGTCCTGGGTCGGCGAGCGGCCGGCGACGACCGTCAACGGCGACCCCCGCGTCAGCGAGCCCGGCCGACACGACCCCGACGTCTCGGGCAGCCAGCAGGCCAACGCCGTGCGCGTCACCGTCGCCGAGGCGCTCGCCCTCCAGTCCTTCCCGCCCGACTACCCGGTGCAGGGCACCAAGACCAAGCAGTTCGAGCAGGTCGGCAACGCCGTCCCGCCCCTACTCGCCGAGGCGGTGCTCCGCGCCGTCGTCACCCCCGACCCCGGAGGTCCAGCATCGTGATCCTCGCCACCGCCGCGACCCTGCTCGCGACCGTCGCGCCCGCCTGCCAGACGCACGCCTGCGAGGTCCGCACGTGCGACGCGAGCAGCTGCCGCGAGCGCGTCGCGCGCCGACGCTCCCGCGCCGAGATGCGCCGCTACCGCCGACGGCAGATGCCCTGGTGCACGTGGGGCCCGGAGTCGGGCGCCGCGCTGCCGCCGTTCTCGGTCCGCCGTTACCGGGCGCGCAACCCCGCGTCGACGGCGGGCGGCAAGTTCCAGGTGCTCGACTCGACCTTTCACGGCGTCGGCGGCGCGGACTACCCCGGCACGCACGACGCCGCACAGGCGCCCCCCGTGGTGCAGGAGCGGCTCGCGCGGCGCGTGCTTGCCGTGCAGGGCCTTCGCGCGTGGGTCGGCTGCCGATGATCGAGCACCCACCCGAGCGCCGCGCCACGGCCCTGCGCGCGCTCGCCGACGCAATGATGGACCAGTACCCCGGCGTCGAGATCATCCCGCTCGCGCCGGGGCAGCGCCTACCCCGCGGCGCGCGGCGGCTGTACGCCGTCTCGCCAGATGACGTCCAAGCGGCGCGCGAGCGGCTCGAACTTGGAATGCGAGGCGGGCGGGGCGACGATGATCCGGTCAATGACCGACCTCACGACTCGTCGCTGACCGTCGACCGGCGTGTTCCTCCACATCTTGGCTGAGACCGGCATGCGCGTATCGCCTTCCTGTCGCGCTGCGGCGTCCTCGTAGGCGTGGCGTGCGCGCTCAACGTTGTCGCGGCGCATCTGCAAGCCCGCGCCGTAGCCAGGGTCGGTCGCGCGCGCGTGAAGCTGGAACGCCGCCAACTCGGCCTCCTCAGCCTTCCAGGTCGCGCGCAGCGCCTCAACCTCTCGTGCCGACACGAACCCTCCGAACTCGCCACCCTCGATCAACAGCACCATCTGAGCGTCCAGCCACGGGTCAACCCGATCCTTGCGGACGTACACCGGGCGCGGGCACTTGCCCGCGCTCGACGTGCGCCGGCACCCGTAGTTCGGCCGGAGCTCGCCGCGGTGATCGCGCGAGCTCACGACGCTCAACGTCAGCCCGCAGCCCGAGCACACGAGCGACCCCGTTGCCAAGCCGCCGATGAGCCTGCCGTTTCGTGAGATGGTGAGCGTCGACTGCGCGGCGCGCCAGAGCGTTGCCGAGACGAGCGGCTCGTGCGCGTCCTCGATACGCCGCACGTCCTTGCCGGCGCTGCGGTCGCGCTTGATTCGGCCGAAGACGATCGTGCCGAGGTATGCCTCGTTCTCGACGATGTGGTTGAGCGTGCTTGTGGTCCAACGCGGGTTGCCGCCAGCGGACGGGACCCCGAGCTCGTCGAGCCGGTCGGCGATCTGTACCCACGGGTAGCCGTCGGCGCGCATCTTGAAGATCAGTCGCACGATCGGCGCGGTGTAGATGCGCTCCTCGCGCTCGTCCGGGTCCTCGGGCGGGTCGTCGGGCACGAGCGCCTTCGCGTCGCGCTCGGGATCGACCTTGCCGACCAGCTGGTCGTCGACCCACGTGCCATTGCGGCGGTAGCCGAACGACACGCGGTTGGGCACGCCACGGCGCAGCGTCTCGTCCTTGATGTTGTCGCCGCGGGTCTTGGCCGCCTGATAGCCGGCGTCGCTCATCACCGCCATCAACCCTGTCATGGTTCGTCCATGCGGCGTCCGGTAGTCGACGTTCGGCATGCCGGCGATGATGACCTCGCCGCCGGCGTCCTCGAGCGCGTCGTAGAACGGGCCGGCCTTGCGCCAGTTGCGCATCAGCCGGTCGTCATAGGCGACCACGATGCCGTTGGACTCGCCGCGCTGGATGCGCGCGACGGCCAGCTGCCACGCCTTGGACTTGTGCACGGAGTAGCCCGATTGGTCGGTCGCCTTGAGCACCTTGCCGACGCGCCCGCCGGCGTCGCTGATGGCCTTGGCGTTGGCGCCTTCCTGCTGCTTGATCGTCATCGTGGAGTCGGCGCTCTCCTCGCGCCCGTTCATGCGCGAGACGCGGATCAGCGAGTCGTAGACCTTCATCGGGTCACCTCGAGCTCAGCCGACGGCGGATGTCGTCGGGGGTCAGCGCGGGCTCGTCGAGCGCCCGCTTCAAATCCGCGTCCCGCCCGGCGTGCCAGTAGGCCAGAGCAACGTTGAACGTCGCCGTGTGCAGGTCGACGGCGAGCAGGTGGCCCTGACCCTCGCGCGTGGCTCCCGCCGCTTCCGCGGCGGCCAGGCTGGCCGTTGCGCGTGCGAGCGGTTCGTCGATGCGTTGGAGCAGCACTCGCTCGTCATCCGAACAAGCGACACGGCGCAGCGCAATGCGATCAGCCTGGCGCTCGGCGACCCACTGCTTGCTGCCGGGCGAACGCACGACCGTGGCACCTTCGGGGATGCGTTGCAGGGCCTCGTTGTCGTCGTCAATGACGCGCACGTCCCACTCCGGATGCCGCTTGGCGGCGTTCTCGGCAAAGACCCTTTCGACCGCGCGCCTGCTTTCTACGTCGGGCAACTCCGCGTCCGGCGAGGTGATCAGGTAGACGAGCACCGGTCGCGGCTTCTCGCCCTTCTTCTTGCTCACGGGGCGAGGTTTGTCGATCGGGCCGTACAGGCGACGCTCGAGCTTCTCCACCTTCTCGCGCAGGCGAGCATTCTCGGCGACCAGATCCGGCGTCGAATCGTCGTGTTCGACATGCTCGTCGTTCATCGCGTCACCTCGAGCTCGGCCGCGTCGATGGTGCCATCGTCGCCGAGCCACGCGGCGAGCTCGGGGTCGACGTCGAAC
>DASXRF010000071.1:0-4393 GCA_036506755.1 Solirubrobacteraceae bacterium
GGTTCGCGGCCGAAGCCGTATGACGACGGCATCCGGGCGGCTCGCGCCGCGAGAATCGGTGGAATCCGGGCTGAGGCACGCGGCCAGGCGGCGCTCGGCGCGCGGGCCGACTGCGTACGCCACGAGGGCGAGCGTCTCGGGCGCGCGCCCGAGGGTCGCGACGACGTCGCGCGCCGGGCGGCGAGCGCTGACGAGGACGAGCACGCGGTACGCGCGATCGGCGGGCGCGAGGAGCACCGCCTGGTCGCCGCGATCGAGTGCGCGGCGGTCGGTCTCGCGCAGGCCGCCGCGCAGGAGGTCGACGCGCAGCGGCCCGAGGCGATCGAGTCCGGTCACGCGCTTGGCCCCTGCCCGCTGCGCGCACGCGCGGAGCGCGTTGGGGGTCGGGTCGCGCGAGGTGCGCAGCGCCAAGACGAGCGCGGTCGCGGCGCCGAGCAGCGCGAGGACGAGCGTCGCCGCGGCGATCCTCACGCCGCAGGCTCGCCCGCGCGGGCCCGCTCGTCGAGCCGGCGGCGCAGCCCGAAGAAGTAGTCGATGCCGGAGATCACGGTGACCGCCACCGTGAGGTAGACGAGCGCGTCGAGCCAGGCAGGCGAGTCGTTGACCGCGATGAGCAGGAAGATCGTCGCGACCTGGGTGGCGGTCTTGATCTTGCCCCAGCGGTTGGCGGCGATGATCACGCCCTGGCCGCTCGCCGCCATGCGCGACATCGTCACCGCGAGCTCGCGGGCGATGATGACCATCGCGACCCAGGCAGCGAGGCGGTCGAGCGAGACGAGCACGACCAGCGCGGCGATGACGAGCAGCTTGTCGGCGATCGGGTCCATCAGCTTGCCGAACGTCGTCACGCTGTCGCGCGAGCGCGCGAGCCAGCCGTCGACCCAGTCCGTGGCCGACGCGAAGGCGAAGACGATCGCGGCGACCAGATCCCCGTGCGGCGTCTCGCCGAGCAGGGCGACGACGACGACGGGGACCAGGAGGATCCGCAGCACCGTCAGGACGTTGGGGACGTTGGGGGCGAGCATCCGTGCCCAGCGTAGTCAGGCTCAGCGGCGGCGACCGAGCGCGTAGCCGAGCAGCGCGGCGAGCGCGAGCGCGAGCGCCAGCGCGCGCGGGTCGCGCAGGCGGGCGGCCACGACCTCGCCGGCGAGGTTGCCGACGTCGAGCGGCTCAGGCTCGCGGCGCGGCGGCGGAGGTGGCGGGGGCGGCGCCGCGGCGGCCGGCGCGGGCTCGACGGGCGGCGCGGCTGCGGCCGCGGGCTCGGGCTCGGCCTCGGCGGGCTTCCCGGCGAGCATCTGCTCGAGGTTCTGCGCGAAGGTGTCGATCAGCCGCCCGGCGACGTCCTGGACGATCCCGCGGCTCATCGCGGCGGCGCGGCCGCTGAGCCGCACGTCGGAGGTGATCGACACCGACGTGTGATCGCCGTCGCCGCCGAGGACGGTCGTGACGTCGGCGTCCGCGGTGCCCTGCCCGCGGGCCTCCTTGGCCTTGACGCGCATGACGGCGCGGTGCGCCGCGTCGTCGCGCTCGACGATCTGCAGGTCGCCGCGGTAGTTCATGGTGATCGGCCCGAGCTTGACCTTGATGCCGACCTTGTAGGCGTTCTCGTCGGTGCGCTCGAGCACCTCGGCGCCGGGGACGTTGGGGGCGACGCGCTCGACGTCGAGCAGCGCCTCCCACACCGTGTCGACCGGGGCGTCGACCTCAAAGGCGTTCTCAAACCGCATCTCGTCCTCCGATCGCCTCGACCACCTCGTGCAGGGCCGCCAGGCTATGCCCACTGACCAGCTCGTCGACGTGCGGCAGCGCTGCGGCCATCCCGCCCGCCAGGGGCGCGAACCCGGGCGCGGCCGCGCGCGGGTTGACCCAGACGATGCGGTGCGCGAGGCGCGCGAGGCGCTGCATCTCGCGGCCCACGCGCGCGGGGTCGCCGCGCTCCCAGCCGTCGGAGACGATCACGACGACCGCGCCACGGGCCAGGCCCCGCCGCCCCCAGCGGTCGTTGAACGCCTGCAGCGCCGCGCCCAGGCGCGTGCCGCCCGACCAGTCCGGGGCGAGCCGCCCGGCGCGCGCGAGCGCGGCCTCGGCGCGCCCCTCGCGCAGCGCGCGCGTGATCCGCGTCAGCCGCGTCGCGAAGACGAAGCCCTCGGCGTGCGCGCCGCGCGCAGCGCCCTCGAGGAAGAGCAGATACGCGCGCGCGTAGGGCGCCATCGAACCCGAGACGTCGAGCAGCGCGACGAGCGGCCGCGGCCGCTTGCGCCGGCGCCGCCGCGCGGGCCGCACCGGATCGCCGCCGGTGCGCAGGCTGCGGCGCAGCGTCGCGCGGACGTCCAGGCGCTCGCCACGGGCGGCGAGCTGCCCGCGGCGGGTGCGCCGGTGCGGGGTGGCGACGGCGAGCTTCGGGAGCAGATCGCGCAGTGCCGCCAGCTCGCTGACGTCGAGGTCGGCGAAGCTGCGCTCGGCCAGCCGCTCGGCGTCGCTGGCGAGCGTGCCGAACCAGGCGGCGGCCGGCGGGAGCCGGGAGGCGGCGGGCGCGGAGTCGGCGGCGGACGTGGCGCCGCCGGGAGCGGCGCGGCGGTCGGCGGCGGCCGGCGAAGCGGCGCGGTCCGCATGCTGCCCCGCCAGGACCGGCGGCGGCGCGGCCGCATCGCCGCGCGCGTCGGCGGGGTCGGCGAGGCCGTCGACGAGCGCTGCGAAGGCCGCGTCGAACGCGGCGAGCTGCTCGCGCGCGGTGACGAAGACCGCCCGGGCCGTCCAGTAGAGGCCGGCGCGGTCGCAGGGCTCGGTGAGGCGGGCGGCGGCGGCGAAGCGCGCGGAACGGTCGGGCGTCACCGGCAGGCCGGCGGCGCGCAGGGTGCGCCCGAGGGCCACGGCGGCCAGCGGCGGGTCGCGCTCGAGGGCGCGCAGGAACTCAGCCGCCACCGACGAGCGCCTCCAGCCCCTGCGCGCAGACGAGCTCCTGGTCCTCGCGGTACTTGAGCACCGCGCCGAGCGTCCGCTGCGCGCTGACCGCGTCCAGGCGCTCGGCGCCGAGGACGGCGAGCGCGGCGACCCAGTCGATGCCCTCGGCGATGCCCGGCGGCTTCTGGACGTCGCTCGCGCGCAGGCGGCGCAGCGCGGCGACGACGTCGTCGGCGAGCTCGCGCGCGGTGCCCGGCACGCGGCGGCGGACAATTTCGATCTCCCGCCCGGGTGACGGGTAGTCGATCCAGTGGTACAGGCAGCGGCGCTTGAGCGCGTCGTGCAGGTCGCGCGTGCGGTTGGACGTGAGCACGACCGCGGGCGGGCACGCGGCGCGCACCGTGCCGAGCTCGGGGATCGTCACCGCCGCCTCGGCGAGCAGCTCGAGCAGGAAGGCCTCGAAGTCGTGGTCGGCGCGGTCGAGCTCGTCGACGAGCAGCACCGCGGGCAGCGGGCCGCGGTGCTCGAGCGCCTGCAGGACGGGGCGGCGCACGAGGTACTCCTCGGCGAAGAGGTCCTCCTCGCGCAGGTCGGCCCCGCGCGCCTCGGCGAGCCGGACGCGCAGCAGCTGGCGGGGGTAGTTCCACTCGTACAGCGCCTCGGCGGCGTCGATGCCCTCGTAGCACTGCAGGCGCACGAGCGGGGTGTCGAGCGCAGCGGCCAGCGCCTTGGCCGCCTCGGTCTTCCCGACCCCCGCCTCGCCCTCGAGCAGCAGCGGCTGCGGCAGGCGCAGCGAGAGGAACATCGCGGTGGCGAGCCCCTCGTCGGCGAGGTAGTCGACGGCGTCGAGGCGACAGGCGAGCGCGCCGGCATCGGGGACCAGCGCGGCCAGGGCGAGCGAGGCGCCGGGACGCGCCGGCGCGGTCACGGCGCAAGCACCGCCTCGTAGTCGGCCCACGTGTCGACGTCGGGCGGCACACGCCCGCGCACCGGCACGTCGGCGACCTCGTCCGCGCGGCGGTCGAGCAGCCGCCAGACGCCGCGGTCGCCGTGCAGCGCGGCGAGCTCGGCGAACGCGTCGCGCCCGAAGGCGAGCGGATGCCCGCGCCCGTCCTCGTAGCGGCACGCCGCCAGCGGCGCACCGCCGCGGCCGGCGAGCAGCGCGCGCACCGTCTCGGGGCGCACGCCGGGCTGGTCGCCGAGGAGCAGCACGAGGACCTCGCAGCGGGGGTCGAGCGCGTCGAGCGCGGCGGCGATCGACGACGAGCAGCCCTCGCCGTAGCGCTCGTTGACGACGACGTCGACGCCGCCGAGGTCGACCTGGCGGCGCACCTCGTCGAGTCCGCCGCCGAGCACGACGATCACCTGGTCCAGGCCGCAGCGGCGCGCCGTCCCGAGCGTCCAGTCGAGCAGCGTCCCGCCGCGGTAGGGCAGCAGCTGCTTGGGCCGCCCGAGGCGCGAGGAGCCGCCCGCGGCGAGCACCAGCCCGGTG
>DASXRF010000072.1:0-2689 GCA_036506755.1 Solirubrobacteraceae bacterium
CGCCGACGGCCGGCAGCGGTGCCCGCCGCGGCACGCTCCGGAGGACGTCGGCGCGCGGCATCCCGAGCTCGATCGCCGTGGCGGCGGCGCGCAGCTCGGCCGCGAGAGCACCCGGGTGCCGGTGCCCGACATCGGCCAGCGCCCGCGTCACGGGAAGCCCGGCCTCGACGGCGACGCGCAGCAGGTCGACCACGTCGGGCAGCTCGCGCGCCATCGCGGCGCCTCGGGCGCCGGCGCGCCGGCGCAGCCATGCGTCGGGGACGAGGAAGCCCGCCGCCGGCGCCGCGACCAGCGCGACGATCCCGAGCCTGCCGGGCGCCGCCGCGGCCAGGGGCAGACCCGCCAGCCCTCCGACCAGCGCCCCGGCGCCCTTGACCGCCATGACGTCGGCGGGCGCGAGCCCGAGCGGCGTCCCGGCGGCCGCGACCAGCGCGGCGAGGTCGCCGGGCGCGCCGGCGGCCCCGAGGCGGCGGCCCAGCCCGGCGAGCACGGTCATGAGGCGGCGCAGGCGCGGCTCGGCTGAGCCCGGCCGCTCGCCCCTCGCCGTGCGCGCGTTCGTCGGGCGACGCGCGCGCGGCGCCCGCCCGGCGGCCAGGTCGGCCACCGCGAAGGCGCCGGCGATGCCGGCCAACAGGGCGCACGCGGCGGCGCGGGTCACGGCTCGAGCCGCGCGAGGCGGTGCATCGCGACGAAGCCCACGGCTTGGAGCAGGACGGCGGCGGCGAGCATGGCGGCGCTCGGCGGGAAGGCCAGGACGTCGGCCAGGAAGCCGGGCCGGCCGAGCTCGGCCAGGGCCGCCGCGCCTGCGGGCAGCAGGGCGACGAGCGCGCCGGTGAACCGCGCCTGCGCGGTAAGCGCGCGGGCATCGGCCGCCGCGCGGGCGGCGTGCTCTAGCGACGACGCGAGCTCGCGCAGCAGCCGGGCGAGATCGCCGCCGGCGCTGCGCTGCAGGAGGATGGCGGCGACGACCGCGTCGTAGGCGGGCGCGTGGGCGCGGTCGCGCAACGCCTCGAGCGCCGTCTCGGTGCGCTCGCCCAGCGCGAGGCGGTGCGCGGCGAACGCCAGCTCGGCGCCGGCGGCGCCGGAGACCCCGCCGTTCGCGGCGGCCTCGGCAATCGCCCCGCGCACCGAGTGACCGCCCGAGAGAGCATCGGCCAGCGCGCGAGCGACCAGCGGCGCGCCCGCGACCAGGTCGGCGCGCCAGCGGCGCCGCCGCGCAGCGACGACCGCGCGCGCCGACATCGGGCCTCCGGCCGCGAGCAGCGCCGCGGGCACGACCCCGGCGACCAGCCACCCCGCGGCGAGCAGGGCACCGGCCAGCAGCGCCGCCACCCTGCGGCGCTCGGCGACGCTCGGCGCCACCCCGCTGCGCCCGGCGCGCGCGAGCGGCGCCAGCGCCCTCCGCATCGCGGCGCCCGCGCCCTCGAGCGCCCCGAGCACCTCCCACGCCGCGAGCACGCCCGCGCCTCCGGCGGCCGCGGCGAGCAGCACGGCACGGCTCACCGCGCTGCCGCCGCGCCAGCATCACCGCCGGGCGCGGGCGCCGCTGCCGCGAGGCGCTGGGCCAGGCGGTCGCTGAGGGCCGCGCGCCAGACCGGGCGGCCGTCGCGCCAGGCGTAGAGCTCGCGTGTCGCGGGACCGGACGCGACGCGGACCACCTCGCAGAGAGCCACGACGCGCCGGGCGCCGTCGGGCAGGCGCGCCTGGTGGACGACGAGGTCGATCGCGTCGGCGACCTGCTCGCGGATCGCCGCGTGCGGCAGGCCGACGCCGGCCATGAGCGCGAGGGTCTCGACCCGCCGCAGGGCTTCCTCGGCCGAGCCCGCGTGGACGGTGGACAGCGAGCCGTCGTGTCCGGTCGTCATCGCGCTGAGCATGTCGAGCGCCTCGCCCCCTCTGACCTCGCCGACCACGATCCGGTCGGGGCGCATGCGCAGCGCGTTGCGGACGAGGCGGCGGATGCTGACCTCCCCGCGGCCCTCGAGCCCCGGCGGGCGCGCCTCCAACCGCACGACGTGCGGTTGCTGCAAGCGCAGCTCGGCGGCGTCCTCGACGGTCACGACCCGCTCGCCGGGCGGGATGAACGCCGACAGCGCGTTGAGCGTCGTGGTCTTGCCCGAGCCCGTGCCGCCGCTGACGAGCACGTTGAGGCGCCCGGCCACCGCGCGGGCGAGCACGTCGCGCAGCGGCGGCGTCCACGTGCCCAGCTCGACGAGGTCGTCGGGCGAGAGTCCGCGGCGGCGGAAGCGGCGGATGGTGAGGACCGGGCCGTCGATCGCCAGGGGCGGGATGACGACGTTGACCCGCGAGCCGTCGGGCAGCCGGGCGTCACAGAGCGGCTCGGCCTCGTCGACGCGCCGCCCGAGCGGCGCGAGGATGCGCTCGATCGCGTGGCGGACCTCGTCCTCCCCGGCGAAGCGCGCGTCGCTGCGCTGCAGGCGCCCCGCGCGCTCGACCCACACGGCCCCCGGCCCGTTGACCATGACCTCCTCGACCTCGGGGTCGCGCAGCAGCGGCTCGAGCGGGCCGAGCCCGAACGAGCGCTCCGCGACGAGCGCCACGAGATGCTCGCGCGCGGCCTCGTCGAGCAGCGCGGCCTCGCGGTCGACGAGCGCGCGGATGCGCGCGTGGAGATCCTCGCCGGCGCCCTCGCCGGGGCGCTCGAGCAGGCGGGCGCGCAGGTCGTCGG
>DASXRF010000073.1:0-4515 GCA_036506755.1 Solirubrobacteraceae bacterium
CGCCGGCCAGCCCGGCGGCCCCGGCGCGGGCCCCCGCGCCGGCCGCGCCGGCCTCGCCCGCCGCGCCCGCGACGCCCGCCGCGCCCGCGGCACCGGCGCCGGCCAACCCCGCCCCCGCCCCCGCGCCCGCGCCCCCGGCGCTGCTCGACGCCGGGCTCAGCGTGACCGCGAGCGCCGCGCAGCCCACGGCCCCGAGCGTCGGCGCGGACGGGCACGTCACCACGCAGGCGAGCCTGGCCGACGTCCTGGCGGGGCTGCCCGCGCTGCCCAGCGGCTGCCCGCTGGCGTGGCTCCCGTCGGCGCCGGTCGGCGCGCTGCCGGCCCTGGTGTCCCTGCCGACCGCCGGCTGTCCCGTCGGGCTCCCGGCGGCGGCGCTGCCCGTCGACGCGCTCCCCGGCGCCGACGTGGCCCTGAACGCCCCGGCGGCCGCGGCCGTGAACGTCTGCCCGGAGGCGGGCGCGCCGCCCGTCGGGCTCAGCGCGCCCGCCGCGGCAGCCGTGGCGGCGACGACGGCGGCCGCGGACGCGACGCTCGCGCTCGCGTCGTCGCTGACCGCCGACGCCGACCCGGGGGCGGCGCTTCCGGCGCTCTGCGCCTGAGCCGACGACACGCACGACCACGGCGACGCGCCGGCCGGGGCAGGACCGGCCGGCGCGCGCCGACCGTGCCCACCGCCCACCAACCCGCAGCGACGCAAGGGAAGAACCATGGACACCCCCGACTACGCGATGACGCTGCTGCGGCTCGCGTGCCTGGTCGTCGGTCTCGGCCTCGCCGGCACCGGCTGCGCGCTCCTGCGCGTCTGCGGCTCGCGCGACGACGCATCCTGGAGCGTCGCCGTCTTCCTCGCCGCGGTGTGGCTGCTCGGCCTCGGGACGGACCTGCTGTGATCCCGCCGCCTGGCTCGATCAGGTGGGCCGCGACTGTACGCTGCCGTGCCGATGAGCGCCGCCCCGCTGACCGCCGAGGAGATTCGCGAGGTCAACACCCGCTACCACGACACGGCAGCGCGGAGCTACGACGCCAAGTGGGGCATCGACTTCGGTGCCGAGGGCCACCGCCAGGTGACGGGCAAGCTGGCCAAGGCGCTGGGGCGCCGCTCGCCCGGGCCGTTCGCGCGCTCGCTCGAGATCGGCGCCGGGACGGGCTACTTCACGCTGAACCTCCTGCGCGCCGGCGTCGTCGGCGAGGCGGTGGCCAGCGACATCTCGCCCGGCATGCTGCGCACCCTGCGCGCCAACGCCGAGCGCCTCGGCGTCGCGGTCGACACGCGCGTCGCCGACGCCGAGGCGCTCCCCTTCGCCGACGAGAGCTTCGACCTCGTCTTCGGCCACGCCGTCCTGCACCACCTCCCGGACCTCGACCGCGCGTTCGGCGAGTTCCACCGCGTCCTGCGCCCCGGCGGCACGCTCGTCTTCGCCGGCGAGCCCTCGCGCCTGGGCGACCGGCTCGCCGCCGTCCCCAAGCGCGTCGCGACGGCGGCCGCCCCGGCGTGGCGCACGCTGATGCGCGCTCGCGCCGCCCGGCGCCCCGGGGACCACGGCGACGCCGACGCCGAGCTCGAGCGGCACGTCGACGTCCACGCGTTCTCGCCCGGCGATCTGGCGAGGCGGGCGCGCGGCGCGGGGTTCGAGCGCGTCCGCGTCCGCGGCGAGGAGCTGCTGGCCAACTGGTTCGGGTGGGCGAACCGGACCCTGGAGGCCAGCGCGGAGCCCGGCGACGTGCCGTGGCTGTGGATCCAATACGCCTACCGCGGCTACCTGCTCCTGCAGGAGGTCGACCGCCGGGCGCTCGAGCCGCGCCTCCCGCCGGCGGTCTTCTACAACCTGATGGTCTCCGCGACGCGGCCGTAGGCGGCCGCGCTCAGGCGGCCAGGCGGCCGGGCAGCGCCTCCAGGACGCGGCGGTCGAGCGAGCGCATCCCGTGCGCCGGGGCGCCGAGGGCGAAGCCCTGCGCGAACCTGACCCCGAGCGCCATGACGGCCTCGAGCTCCTCGGCGCGCTCGACGCCCTCCGCGACGACCTGCGCGTCCACGCGCGCGGCCAGCGCGACGAGCGTCGCGACGACCCGGGCCTTCTCCGCGTCGCGGTCGACGCCCGCGACGACCGCGCGGTCGACCTTGACGAAGTCGGGCCGCAGTCCAACCAGGTGCTCGAGGCCGGCGCAGGCCTCCCCGGCGTCGTCGACGGCGACGCGGGCACCCGCCGCGCGCAGCGGCGCGAGCGCGGCGGCCAGCTCCGCCGGGGCGCCGGCCGCCTCCGGCTCGGCGAGCTCGACGACGACCGCGTCCAGGTCGCCGGCCCGGGCGAAGGCCTGCTGGACGGCGTCGGTCAGCAGGCAGGCCGGCGTGACGTTGACGGCGAGAAAGCAGCCGGCGGGCAGCGCCCGGCGCGCGGCGAGCGCGCGGGAGACGGCGAGGGCGTCCAGCCGGCCGGCGCCGGCATACGCGACCGACGCCGCGAACCAGGCCTCCGGGGAGCGGCGCGGCGCGACGTCGAAGCGCGCCAGCGCCTCATAGCCCGCGACCTCCCCGCGCGCAAGGTCGACGACGGGCTGGAACTGCAGCCGCAGCCGCTGTGGCGCGAGCATCAGCTCGGCGAGCGAACGGCGCGAGACGGGGGAGGCGGAGGACATGCCTCGGCGCCTATCGGCCGCGGGCGCCGAACCCCTGAGGTCAGCCGCAGAACAGCGCGGCCAGGTCGTCGTCGCCGTGCCCGCGCTCGATCGCGCGCGCGACGCGCTCGCGGACCACTGGGAGCACGCCGAGCGCGTGGTCATGGCGTTCGGCCGCCTCGAGGACGAGGTCGGCGTCCTTGCCGGCCAGGGCGAGCGGGAAGCTCGCGGGCTCGAAACGCCGCTCGATCATCGGTCCACCCTTGAGGTCGGCGTACGCGGGGCCGAGCGGCCCGCCGGAGATCGTCTCCAGGAACGTGCGCGGATCGACGTCGATCGCCTCGGCGAGGTCGATCGTCTCGGCCAGCGAGTGGACGAGCGCCAGCAGCCAGTGGTTGAGCACGAGCTTCAACCGCGTGGCGGTTCCCGCCTCGCCGAGCCGGATGGTCCGCGAGCCGACGGCGGCGAAGACCGGCGCGCAGCGCTCGAGCGCATCATCCGGGCCGGCGGCGAGCACGATCAGCTGCCCCTGCTCGGCGGGCTGCTTCGTGCCCAGGACCGGAGCGTCGACGAGCGGCACCGCGCGCGTGGCGCACTCGTGGGCGACGTCCTCCATCCCGGCGATGCCGATCGTGCTCATCTGGCAGAGCACCGCGCCGTCGTCGCGCAGCGCGTCGAGCACGCCCCCGTCGACGAGCAGGCCGTGCACCGCGGCGGCATCGGCGAGCATGGTCACGACGACGTCGGCGCCGCGCACCGCCTCGCCGGGCGCAGCGGCGACGGCGATCCCGTCGCCGGCCAGCCGCTCGGCCTTCTCGCGCGTGCGGTTCCAGACGCGGACGTCGTGGCCGGCGGCGCGCAGGTTGCGCGCCATCGGCGCGCCCATGATGCCCGTGCCCAGGACGGCGACGACCACGGCGGCGCAGCCTATCGCCGGTCTAGACTCGCCGCGATGGCTTCGGTCGAGCGCGACTTCCCGCTGTTCCCACTCGGACTCGTCGCCCTTCCCACCGAGTACGTCCCGCTCCACATCTTCGAGGAGCGCTACAAGACGATGATCGGCGAGTGCCTGGAGCGCAGCGGCGAGTTCGGCATCGTCTGGCTCGCCGACGACGAGCTGAAGGGCATCGGCTGCGCCGTCACCGTCACCCGCGTGCTCGAGCGCTTCGACGACGGCCGCATGAACATCCTGTGCCAGGGCACGCGCCCGTTCCGGCTCGTCGAGCGCCAGGAGGGCCTCGCCTACCCGGCGGGCACCGTCGAGTTCCTCGACGACAAGGAGGAGTCGCCCGACTCCGCCACCGCCGACCGCGCGCACAGCTCGTACGCCGAGCTCGTCGAGCAGGCGACCGACAAGCGGCCCGACCCCGACGAGCTGGCGGCGATGGATGCCTACGCGATGGCCGCGACGGTCGACTTCGGCCTCGACGCCAAGCAGGGGCTGCTCGAGCTGCGCTCGGAGAACGCGCGCCTGCGGCTCGTCGACCGCCTGTTCCGCGCAGCGGCCAAGCGGCTGGACTTCATCGAGCGCGCGCAGGAGCGGGCGCGCTCGAACGGGAAGGTCCGCTTCGGCTGAGCCGCGGCGCGCGGCCGTCGGCGGCCAGCCACGAGCCGGCGAGGATCAGGGCCAGGCCGGCCGCCGTCCCCACGGTGAACGCCTCGTCGAGCAGCGTCACGCCGTAGGCGACCGAGAAGCCGGGCGCGATGTAGGCGACGATCGACGCGCGGCTCGGGCCGACCTCGGCGTTGAGCACGTAGAAGATCAGGAAGGCCACGCCTGTGCCGCCCGCGCCGAGCGCGAGCAGCGCGGCCACGGTGTCCAGGCCCGGCGCGTGGCCGGGCGCGGCGAAGGGCAGCGCCGGCGCCAGGAACAGCGTGCTCAGCGCCATGATGCTCGCCACG
>DASXRF010000074.1:0-10673 GCA_036506755.1 Solirubrobacteraceae bacterium
GCACATGTCGACCGCGCCGCCTCCGCTGCCGCCGTACTCCTCAGGGACCGCGACGCCGAGCCAGCCCAGCTCGGCCATCCGCTCGTAGAGCGCCTGGTTGTGCGCGTGCTCGCCGTGCGCGGTCAGGCGGTCGCGCTGCTCGCGCGTGCCGCACTCGCGGGTGCAGAAGTCGCGGATCGACTCGACGAACGCACGCCGCTCGTCGGTCAGCTCGAGCGTGGCCATAAGCGGGACGCTAGAGGAGGGCCCGCCCGGCGGGAAGCCGGGCGCGCTCCCCGATGCGGCGGAGGGTCGTCGCCGCATGCTTCTGTCGGCCCGGAGGAAGGCCGTAGCACCAGTTTTTGCCCGAAAGGCGGATCGCCAATCGCCCGCGTCAGAGCGCGGACGCGCGATAGCGTCCGGCCATCGCCATCGACGTCGACAACTTCGACCTGGGCTCCCTCGAGTTCTGGGACCACCCGGCGGAGGAGCGCGACCGCGCCTTCGCCGTCCTGCGCCGCGAGGCGCCGATCTCGCACCACCAGCCGCCCGACAACCTGCTCGAGGTCGAGGAGCGCGACGAGCGCGGCTACTGGGCCGTCGTGCGCTACGACGACATCCGCCACGTCTCGCGCAACCCCGAGCTGTTCTGCTCGGGCAAGGGAACCCAGTTCGGCGACGCGCCGCCCGAGATGCTCGAGGCGTCGCAGTCGTTCCTCGCGATGGACGCGCCGCGCCACACCAAGCTGCGCGGCCTCGTCTCCAGCGCCTTCACGCCGCGGCAGGTCAAGCGCATCGAGGACGGCATCCGCGACAACGCCCGGCGGATCGTCGACGAGGCCGCGCCGACCGGCGGCGGCGACTTCGTCGAGCTGATCGCCAAGCGGCTGCCGCTGCAGACGATCTCGGACATGATCGGCGTCCCCGCCGCCGACCGCGAGCGCGTCGTGCACGCGGCCGACACGCTCGTCACGGTCTCCGACCCGGAGATCGCCGGCGACCAGTCGCCGCTGGAGAAGCTCGGGGCCGCGCTGTGGACGCTGACCGAGTTCGCCACCGAGCTCGCCGCCTTCCGCGAGCAGCACCCGGGCGACGACCTCATGACCGGGCTCGTCCAGGCCGAGGTCGACGGCGACCGGCTGACCCACGCGGAGATCGGCGCGTTCTTCGTCCTGCTCTCGGTCGCCGGAAACGACACCACCCGCCACACGACGTCGCACGCGATGCGCCAGCTGACGCTGCATCCCGACCAGCGGCCGCTCGTGCTCGACGATCCCGCGACGGCCGTCGAGGAGTTCGTGCGCTGGGCGACCCCGGTGCTGACCTTCCGGCGCACGGCGACGCGCGACGTCGAGCTGCGCGGACAGCGCATCGCCGAGTCGGAGAAGGTCGTGCTCTTCTACCACTCGGGCAACCGCGACGAGGACGCGTTCGCCGACCCGTGGCGCTTCGACGTCACGCGCGCGCCCAACCACCACGTCGGCTTCGGCGGCGGCGGGCCGCACTACTGCCTGGGCGCGTCGCTCGCGCGCACCCAGCTGCGCTCGATCTTCACCGAGCTGCTCACCCGCCTGCCCGACATCGAGGCGGGCGAGCCCGACATGTTCAAGAGCGCGTCGTTCATCCACGGCGTGAAGCGCATGCCATGCTCCTTCACCCCGAGAGCCTGAACCCAGGAGCGAGATCGCCATGGCCACCAACGTCACCGAGCAGCAGGCACGGCAGGTCGCCGAGGAGGCGCGCGAGCGCGAATGGCGGCTCCCGAGCTTCGGCAAGGAGCTGTTCCTCGGCAACTTCCGGCTCGACCTGATCCATCCGCAGCCCGAGCTCGACCCGGCCGCGGTCGAGAAGGGCGAGCGCTTCCTCGCCGCGCTGCGCGACTTCCTCGTCACCGAGGTCGACCCGCTGCTCATCGAGCGCGAGGCGCGGATCCCCGACGCGGTCGTCGACGGCCTCAAGGAGCTCGGCGCGCTCGGCATGAAGGTGCCCGAGGAGTACGGCGGCCTCGGGCTCTCGCAGGTCTACTACAACCGCGCGCTCGTCCTCGCCGGCACCTGGCACTCGTCGATCTCGACGCTGCTGTCGGCACACCAGTCGATCGGCGTCTCCCAGCCGCTGCTCGCCTTCGGCACCGAGGAGCAGAAGCGCCGCTGGCTGCCGCTCGTCGCCCGCGACCACATCTCCGCCTTCCTGCTCACCGAGCCCGACGTGGGCTCGGACCCGGCGCGCCTGGCCGCGACGGCGGTGCCGACCGAGGACGGCTCGGGCTACGTGATCAACGGCCGCAAGCTCTGGGCGACGAACGGCGCGGTGGCCGACGTCGTGGTCGTCATGGCGCAGGTCCCCAAGAGCGACGGCCACCGCGGCGGGATCAGCGCGTTCGTCCTGCCCTGCGACAGCGAGGGCGTCAGCGTCGAGAACCGCAACGCCTTCATGGGTCTGCGCGGGATCGAGAACTCGGTCACCGTCCTGCGCGACGCCCACGTGCCGGCCGAGAACCTGATCGGGCGCGAGGGAGACGGCCTGAAGATCGCGCTGACGACCCTGAACACGGGTCGCCTGGCGCTGCCCGCGATCTGCGTCGGCGTGTCGAAGTGGGCGACGAAGGTCTGCCGCGAGTGGGGCAACGAGCGCGTGCAGTGGGGCCAGCCCGTCGGGCGCCACGACGCGGTCGCCCAGAAGATCGGCTTCATCGCCGCGACAGCCTTCGGCCTGGAGGCGATGCTCGACGTCTCCAGCCGCCTGGCCGACGCAAAGCGCAGCGACATCCGCATCGAGGCGGCGATCGCCAAGCTCTATGCCTCGGAGATGGGCTGGAAGGTCGTCGACGAGCTGATGCAGGTGCGCGGCGGCCGCGGCTACGAGACGGCCGAGTCGCTCAAGGCGCGCGGCGAGAAGCCCGTCCCGGTCGAGCAGGCGATGCGCGACATGCGCATCAACCGCATCTTCGAGGGCTCGACGGAGATCATGCACCTGCTCATCGCGCGCGAGGCGGTCGACCAGCACCTCGAGGTCGCCGGCGACATCCTCGAGGGCGACGTCGAGCTGGCGCAGAAGGCGCGCGCGGCGCTGAAGGCGGGCCGCTTCTACGCCAAGTGGCTGCCCCAGCTCGCGGTCGGCGAGGGCCAGCGGCCCGGGTCGTTCGACGAGTTCGGCGACCTGGCCACCCACCTGCGCTTCGTCGAGCGCAACTCGCGCAAGCTCGCGCGCTCGACCTTCTGGGCGATGGGCCGCTGGCAGGCCAGGCTCGAGAAGCGCCAGGCGTTCCTCGGGCGCATCGTCGACATCGGCGCCGAGCTCTACGCGATCGCCGCCGCGTGCGTCTACGCGCGCACGCTGGGCACCGCGGAGGCCGGCGAGCTCGCGGACGTCTTCTCCCGGCAGGCGCGCCGGCGCGTCGACGCGCTCTTCCACGACCTGTGGGCCAACGAGGACGACGCCAACCACGGCCTGGCGCGCCGCGTCCTGGACGGGGCGCACACCTGGCTGGAGGAGGGCATCGCGGACCCGTCGGGCGAGGGGCCGATGATCGCGTCGGGCGAACCCGCGGAGGCGGCGCGGCGCTAACGCAGCGCCGCGAAGCGCGGCGCCCGGCGCTCGACGAAGCTCTGCACGCCCTCGCGGAAGTCGGGCGCCTGCAGCGACGCGACCATGAGGCGATCGGCCTCCGCGACCGCCTCGCCCAGCCCGCGCTCGAGGTCGGCGTAGACCTGGCGCTTCATCGCCGCCATGCTCGCCGGCGAGCAGTTGGCCGCGAGGTCGCGCGCGTAGGCGCGCGCCTCGTCGAGCACGCGCTCCGCGGGCAGCGCGCGGTTGACCAGCCCCAGCGCGGCGGCCTCCTCGGCGAGCACGACGCGCCCGGAGAGCAGGAGGTCGAGCGCGCGCGCCGGGCCGACCAGGCGCGGCAGCATCCACGAGATCCCGTGCTCGGCGACGAGGCCGCGCCGGGCGAAGGCGGTCGTCAGCTTGGCGCCCTCGGCGGCGAAGCGGACGTCGCACATCAGCGCCTGCACGAGGCCGATGCCCGCGCACGGCCCGTTGATCGCCGCGACGATGGGGCGCGGGACGGTGAGCGGCAGCGTCTGCGGGCGGCGCTCACGCTCCTGCACGCCGCCGGCGCCGATCGCCTGCAGGTCGTCCATGTCGGCGCCCGCGCAGAAGCCGCGGCCTGCGCCGGTCACGACGATCGCGCGCACGTCGTCGCGCGCGCCGCAGTCCTCCAGCGCGTCGAAGTAGGCCTCCTCCATATCCGGCGTCCAGGCGTTCAGGCGGTCGGGGCGGTTGAGCGTGAGCAGGGCCACGCCGTCCTCGATCGTCCTCAGCACGACCTCGCTCATGAGTCCTCCTCGAAGCGGAAGCGCACGCCGCCGATCTCCACCGCCTCCCGGCGGCCGGGCACGGCGACGGCGATCTCGGTCAGCCCGGCGTCGGCCTCGTCGGCGGCGAACGTGACGCCCGCCTCGGCCGCCGGCGCGCCCAGCACCTCGCCCCAGCGCGCGGCGACCGCCTCGGGCTCGCGCACCGAGATCGTCACGCCGAGCAGCCGCCCGGGCGCCGCGCGCGACTCCCAGTCCGGGCCGCCCCAGCGCCACGAGCCCGGCGGGTCGGGGCGGTCGAGCGAGACGATCGCACCGCGCACGTCGGCGGGATGCAGGTGGGTGCCCGAGATGTCGGGGAGGTCGATCTTCCAGACGACGCGGATCCCCATGCGCTCCACGCGCTCGCGGGCGCCGGCGAGGTCGGCGAGCTGGAAGATGACCATGTAGCCGCCGTCGCCGCCGTGGCGTTCGAGGTGGCGCCCCGCCGCGGTGCCGGTCTGCACCGGCGACACGATCTCGAGGAACTGGTCGCCGAGCGCGAAGACGTGGTTGCGCAGCCCGAACTCGGCGACCCCGGGATCGGCGAACGGCTCGCCGAGCCCGAGCTCG
The DNA here is from genome assembly GCA_036506755.1 of Solirubrobacteraceae bacterium. GTDB lineage: Bacteria > Actinomycetota > Thermoleophilia > Solirubrobacterales > Solirubrobacteraceae > DASXRF01. The sequence continues at coordinate 4,908 of DASXRF010000074.1, forward strand.
GCGCGCAGCCGCTCGCTCACCGCATCGAGGTCGGCGGCGACGAGCACCGCCTGGCGCAAACGCACGTCGGCCATGGGGCGGCACGGTATACACGGGGGGCCTTGTCGACCATCGCCTCGACCTCACGCCGCTCCTGGCGCGCGGGCCTGCGCGCCGGGCTCCCCTACGCCGCGGCGGGCTTCCTGCTGTCGCTCTCGTTCGGCGTCCTGGCCCGCGAGACCGGGATGTCGGCGGGCGCGACGATCGCCATGTCGGCGATCGTCTTCGCCGGGTCGGCGCAGTTCGCGGCGATCTCCATCGTCGCCGCGGGCGGCGGGCTGGGCGCCGCCGTCGTCGCCGCCGCGCTGACCAACTCGCGCTTCCTGCCGATGGGCATCGCGCTCGCGCCGTCACTGCCGGGCGGGCCGCTCAAGCGGGCGGCGCAGGGCCAGACCGTCGTCGACTCGTCGTGGGCGATGGCCGCGCAGGGCGACGGCAGCTTCGACCGCTGGTTCCTGTTCGGCTCCTCAGCGATCCAGTACGTGACCTGGGTCGGCGGGACGGTGGCGGGCGCGCTGGGCGGCGACGTCCTCGGCGACCCTCACAAGCTCGGCCTCGACGCGATCTTCCCCACCTTCTTCCTGGCGCTCCTGCTCGCCGAGCTGCGCGACGCCCGCGCCCGCCGGGTGGCCGCGCTCGGCGCGCTGATCGCGCTGGCGCTCGTCCCGCTGACGCCGCCCGGCGTGCCGGTCCTGGCGGCGAGCCTGGCCGCGCTCCTGGGCCTCGCCCGGCGGACGGTCGACGCATGAGCGCCGCCGCGACCTGGACGCTCATCACCGGCTGCGCCGCGATCACCGCAGCGATCAAGGCCGCGGGCCCGGTCGCGCTGGGCGGGCGCGAGCTGCCCGCCTGGTTCCTGCGCGTCATCCGGCTGATGGCGCCGGCGCTGCTCGCAGCGCTGGTCTGCGTGTCGGCCCTCGCCGACGGCGACCGGCTCGCCGTGGGCGCCGACACCGCCGGGGTCGCGGTCGCCGGCCTCGTCCTGTGGCGCGGCGGCTCGGTGATCCTCGGCGTGGCGGTCGCCGTCGCCGTGACCGCGCTGCTGCGGGCCGTCTAGGCCGGGAACTGCTCGAGCACCCACTCGGCGCCGAGCGTCGGCCGGCGGTACGAGCGGCCGTGGATGAGCACGTAGTCGCGCGTCTTGAGGTTGATCGGGAGCTGGCGCTCGATCGGGTACCAGTCGTTGTGCTGGCGGATGAGCTCGTTGAGCCGGCCGAACGACCACGACTGCGCCGTCGCCCGCCAGCGCCGCGCGAACAGCTCGGCGTCGGGCCCGCACTCCTCGCGCAGCGCGCGATACGCGCGCTCGAGGCGCCGGCGCTCGTTGTCGATGCCGCGGTCGATCTCGGCGAGGCGCTCCATCCACCGCGGCGGGTTGCCCGCCTCGAAGTAGCCCTCGAGCGTGCGCTGGCGCTGCGCGGAAGCCCGCGCGATCGCGGGACCGACCTCGGCCGCCTCCTCGAGCTTGGGCGCGAGGAACCGCTCGACGGGCGTCTCTTCTTCGGGCATGCCCGCCCTTAGTCAATCAGAGCCTGGTAGACCAGCTGGCGCAGTTGTGAACGGATCGGATGGGTGCTCGAGGGCAGCAGCTGCGTGAAGAACAGCGCCGTGATGCGCTCGGCGGGGTCGACGAAGAACGCGGTGCTCGCCGCCCCGCCCCACGCGACCTCGCCGCGCGAGCAGGCCGTACGGTTGGCGACGGGGTCGTCGACGATCGAGAACCCGAGGCCGAAGCCCACGCCGTGGAAGGTCGTCTCGGCGAACAGTGGCCTGCCGAACGCTTCGAGGTCGACGCCGCCGGGGAGGTGGTTGACCGTCATGAAGCGCAACGTCCGGCTGCCCAGCAGCCGCACGCCGTCGAGCTCGCCGCCGCCGAGCAGCATCTGGGTGAAGCGGTGGTAGTCCGCCGCGGTCGAGATCAGGCCGCCGCCGCCCGACAGGCAGTCCGGTGCCCGGCGCGCGGCGGCGCCCATGCCGTCGTCGCGCACCGCCAGGCCGGTCGCCGGCTCGGCCGTGTACAGCGCCGCGAGCCGATCGGCGTCCTCGTCGCCCACCCAGAACGCCGTGTCGTCCATGCCGAGCGGCCCCAGGATGCGCTCGGCGAAGAACGCGTCCAGCGACTGCCCGGAGACGATCTCGACGACGCGGCCGAGCACGTCGGTGGCCACGGAGTAGTTCCACTCGGCGCCCGGCTGGAAGAGCAGCGGCATCCGCGCCCACGCCTCGCAGCAGGCGGCGAGGTCCATGCCGCGCGGCGTGCCCCACTCGAAGCCCGCCGCGCGGTAGATCGCGTCGACCGGGTGCGCGTAGTGGAAGCCGTAGGTCAGCCCCGCGGTATGGGTCAGCAGGTGCCAGATCCGGATCTGCTCGGTCAGCGGCTCGGTGACCGGCTTGAGGGACGAGCCCCCCGTGAAGACGCGCGCGTCGGCGAACGCGGGGATGAACCGCGACACCGGGTCGGTCAGCTCGAACGCGCCCTCCTCCCAGAGCATCATGGCCGCGACCGAGGTGACGGGCTTGGTCATCGAGTAGATCCGCCACAGCGTGTCGGGCTCGACCGGGGCACGCGACTCGCGGTCGCGCAGCCCGGACATGCCGACGTGCACCACCTGCCCGTCGCGGGTCACGACGGCCAGCCACCCGGCGAGCCGGCCGTCATCGACGTAGCGGTCGAAGTGGCGGTCGAGGCGCGCCAGGCGGCCGGCGTCGAACCCCGCCCGCGCCGGCGCGACCTCGAGGCCGATCACGGCCGGTTGCGCCCGTAGATGTCGTGCGCCTCGACCCACTCCTCGGCGACGACCGCGGAGCCCAGCGACAGCTCGCCGCAGAGCACCGTCGCGGCGACGATCTCGGCGAACTTGTAGACGTTTCCCCTCCCGTAGCAGCCGAGCATCTCCAGGCACTCGCGCTGCGTGGCCAGCCCGGTCCCGCCGCCGTAGGTGGCGACGATGAGCGCGGGGATCGTGATCGAGAAGTAGTAGTCGCCGTTGTCGCGCCGCTCGGCGTAGACGAACGCCGCTGAGGACTCGGCGACGTTGGCCGCGTCCTGGCCGGTCGCGATGAACAGCGCGGTGATGCCGTTCGCCGAGTGGGCGCCGTTGTTGTTGACGCCCGACATGAAGCCGCCCAGGTTGTTGACCTGGCGGGCGCGGAACATGAGGTCGCTGTTGGAGCGCATGACCCGGCGCAGCACCTCGTCGGGGATGGTCGCCTCGGCGACGACGCGCTTGCCGCGCGTGCGCAGCATGTTGACCTGCGAGCTCTTCTTGTCGGTGGCGAACGCGCCCTCGAGGAAGTAGTGCTCGATGTCGGGGTAGTTGGCCTTGATCCAGCGGCAGGCCTCCTGCGTGGCCTTGCCGGTCATGTTCTGGCCCGCCGCGTCGCCGGTGGTGTAGTTGAAGCGCGTGTAGAGCATCCGCGCGGCGGAGTACGTCTCGATCTCCTGGAGCTTGCCCGACCGCGTCGTGGTCTCGGCGGCCCCCTTGATCTCGTCGAAGTGCTCGTCGAGCCAGTCGCGGAAGGCGCGCGCCTCGCGCGCGCTCGCGAAGATGAACACCGGCGCGCGCTGCATGTGGTCCTGCATGACCGTCGTGGTCACGCCACCGGACTCGTAGAGGAGGCGCATGCCGCGGTTGTAGCTGGCCACCAGCGTGCCCTCGGCGGTCGCCATCGGGACCCAGAACTCCCCCTGCGCGTGCTCGCCGTTGACCAGCAGCGGCCCGGCGAGCCCGAGCGGGACCTGCGCGACCCCGATGAAGTTCTCGATGTTGCCGGTGAGGGTCCCCGGGTCGACCGAGTAGCTGGAGACATGCTCCAGCCCCACGCCGGTCTTCTCGCGCGTGAACTCCTGGCGCATGCGCGCGGCGTCGCGGGTGTAGTCGTTGTCGCGGTCGCGCGGGATCCGAGCGCGTTCGGGGGTGCTCACCGTCGACATGCGGACTCCCTCCAGTTGGCCTGGCTTTCGTGTGCCAGAGTTACCCCATCATGGACTTCGAACTCTCCGAGCGCTGCCGCGACTTCCAGGAGCGCGTCACCGCGTTCATGGAGGAGCGCATCTACCCCGCCGAGCGCGTCTACGAAGAGCAGCTCGTCGAGGCCGGCGACCCCCACGCCCAGCCCCCCGTCATGGAGGAGCTCAAGGAGGACGCGCGCTCGCGCGGGCTGTGGAACATGTTCCATCCGAACCCCGACTACGGCCCGGGCCTGGCCAATGCCGAGTACGCCCCGCTCGCCGAGATCATGGGTCGCAGCCACATCGCGTCCGAGGCGTGCAACTGCTCGGCGCCCGACACCGGCAACATGGAGGTGCTGACCCTCTTCGGCAGCGAGGAGCAGAAGGAGCAGTGGCTGCGCCCTCTGCTCGACGGCGAGATCCGCTCGGCCTTCGCGATGACCGAGCCCGACGTCGCCAGCTCCGACGCGACCAACGTCGAGATGCGCATCGAGCGCGACGGCGACGAGTACGTGCTCAACGGGCGCAAGTGGTGGACCTCGGGCGCCATGCGCGAGCGCTGCGCGATCTTCATCGCGATGGGCAAGACCACTCCGGGCGGCCCGCCACACCGCCAGCAGTCGATGATCCTCGTCCCGCGCGACACCCCCGGCGTGACCGTCGTGCGCAACCTGCCGGTCTTCGGCTACACCGACGCCGAGGGGCACGCCGAGGTGCTCTTCGAGGACGCGCGCGTCCCCGCGTCCAACCTGATCGCCAACGAGGGCGACGGCTTCCTGATCAGCCAGGCGCGGCTCGGCCCGGGCCGCATCCACCACTGCATGCGCGCGATCGGGGCAGCCGAGCGGGCGCTCGAGCTCATGTGCCGACGCGCGGGGTCGCGCGTGACCTTCGGGGCGCCGGTCGCCACGCGCGCGAACGTCCAGGACTGGATCGCCGAGTCGCGCATCGAGATCGAGATGGCGCGGCTGCTGACCATGAAGACCGCCTGGCTCATGGACACCGTCGGCAACAAGCACGCGCGCACCGAGATCGCGGCGATCAAGGTGGCCGCGCCGCAGGTGGCGCTGAAGGTCATCGACCGCGCGATCCAGGTCCACGGCGGCGGCGGGGTCAGCGACGACTTCCCGCTCGCCTCGATGTACGCGCACATGCGGACGCTGCGCCTCGCCGACGGGCCCGACGAGGTCCACAAGATGACGATCGCGCGCCGCGAGCTGCGCCGCCACGCGACGGAGGAGCGCGACGAGCGCAAGGAGCTCGTGGAGCAGACGAGCCGAGGGTAGGCACGAACCGGAGGAGACCATGCGCCAGCTGACCAGCCTCGACGCGCAGTTCCTGGCGCTGGAGAGTGCCCGCCAGGCCGGGCACGTCGGCGGCTTGGCGATCCTCGACCCGTCCACCGCGCCCGGCGGGTCGCTGGGCTGCGACGACATCAAGCGGCTGATGGAGGAGCGTCTCCCGCTGCTGCCGCCGATGCGCTGGCGACTCGCCGAGGTGCCGCTCGGGCTCGACTACCCGTACTGGGTCGAGGACCCCGACTTCGACCTGGATTTCCACGTGCGCGAACTGGCGTTGCCGTCACCGGGCAGCGACCGCCAGCTCGCCGAGCAGGTCGCACGCATCTTCTCGCGCCCGCTGGACCGCGCCCGCCCGCTGTGGGAGCTCTACCTCATCCACGGGATCGAGTCCGGCGGCGTGGCGGTGCTGACCAAGATCCACCACGCGGTCATCGACGGCATGTCCGGCGCCGAAATCATGGGACTCCTTCTCGA
>DASXRF010000075.1:0-9292 GCA_036506755.1 Solirubrobacteraceae bacterium
GTCGTCCACGGCGGACTCTGGCGGACCCCGCGCGAACAGTCCGCGCGTCCCCTCGCCGCTCGAGGACACGCGCGAGCGTCGGCGCCAGCGGCACCGGCGCGCGAGTGCCGATCGCGGCCCGACCGCCCTAGCCGCCCACCGCGACGGGCGGGGATTGGTACCTCATTGGTACCTCGGCGCCGGCGCTGGAGAGACGAAAACCCTGCGCTTGCGGGGCCTTCGGGCGCAGCCGACAGAGCGGGATACGGGAATCGAACCCGTCTCTCCAGCTTGGGAAGCTGGCGTTCTACCGATGAACTAATCCCGCGAGAGTGCGCATCCTAGCTGCGCGTTCTTGCAGCGTTCAGTAGTACACATCTCCGATGGCCGGGGGAAGCCCGCGTGGCTACGCTCACCACCTGTGAAGCGGAACGCCGTCCCGCTCGTCGCCGTCATCGCCGCCGCCGCCTTGATCGGGCTCCTCGTCTACGGGGTCGCCCAGCGGGGGGAGAACCGCACGCTCGACGACGCCGTCGCCAAGGGCAACCGGCCGGCCGCGCCGGATCGCTCGCTGCCCGTGCTCGGCGGCGGCGGGCAGCGCTCGCTCGCCAGCTTCCGCGGCAAGCCGGTGGTGCTGAACTTCTGGGCGTCGTGGTGCAGCCCGTGCCGGCTGGAGGCGCCGCTGCTCGAGCGCGCGCAGAAACGGCTGGCCGCGCGCGGCGGCACCGTCCTCGGCGTGACCTACCGCGACGCGTCGCCGGACTCCCAGGACTTCGTCAAGCGCTTCAAGGTCAGCTACCCGAGCGTGCGCGACGTCGACGGCCGGCTGGCCAAGGACTACGGGACGAGCAAGCTCCCGGAGACCTTCGTCATCGACGGCAACGGCCGCGTCGCGGCGATCCAGCGCGGGCCGGTCAACCGGCAGTTCCTCGACGAGGCGCTTGCCATCGTGGGGGCGTGACGATGATCCGCCGCGCGCTGATCGCTCTCCTCGCCCTGCTGGTGCTCGCCGCGCCGGCGGCCGCCGCGCCCGTTCAGCGCACCACGCTGGCCGACGTCGAGGACGAGGTCATGTGCGTGCTGTGCGGCACGGCGCTGAACATCGCCGAGTCCGGCCAGGCCGACCGCGAGCGCGCGTTCATCCGCCGCCAGATCGCCCAGGGCAAGACCAAGGACGAGGTCAAGCAGGCGCTCGTGGTCGAGTACGGGACGCAGGTCCTCGCGGTCCCGCAGGGCGGCGGCTTCAACGTCGCCGCGTGGCTGGTGCCCGCGGCGCTCGTCCTCGCGCTGATCGCCGGGCTCGCCGTGCTCGTGCCGCGCTGGCGCCGGCGCAGCCGCGCCGCCGCGGCCGCCGCGCCCGCCGCCGCCGTCCCGGCTCTGAGCGCGGACGACGCGCGCCGCCTGGAGGAGGACATCGCTCGGTACGAGACCTGATCTGATGGTCGCCGCCGCCACCGCCGACACGACCGTCCTGGCCGCCTTCGCCGTCGGCTTCGTCTCGTTCATCTCGCCGTGCGTGCTGCCGCTCGTGCCCGGCTACCTGTCCGCGGTCAGCGGCGTGTCTGTCGCCGAGATGCGCTCGCGCGAGCACTCGCCCGCCAAGGTCCTCTGGCCGGCGGTCATCTTCTGCCTGTCGTTCACGATCGTCTTCGTGGCGCTGGGCATGACCGCCACCGGCCTGGGGCACACGCTCAACGAGCACAAGGAGACGCTCAACAAGGTCGCGGGCGCCCTGATCATCGCGATGGGCGTGCTGTTCGTCGTCTCGCCCTTCGTGCCGAAGCTCAACCGCGAGTGGCGGCCGGAGGCGCTCATCAGCCGCGCCGGCTCGGGCGGCCCGCTCGTCGCCGGCGCCGCCTTCGCGCTCGCCTGGACCCCGTGCATCGGCCCGACACTCAGCTCGATCCTCGCGGCCGCCTCGACGTCGGACTCGGTCGGGCACGGCGGCGTCCTGCTGGCCTTCTACTCGGCCGGGCTTGCCGGGCCGTTCCTGCTCACCGCCGTGCTCTTCGACCGCGCGACCGGGGCGTGGCGCTGGCTGCGCGACCGCTACCTGATCGTGACGGCGGTCTCCGGGCTCGTGCTCGTCGTGATGGGCGTGCTGATCTTCACCAACGAGCTGACGCGCCTGAACAGCTCCGCCCAGGACTTCCTCGGGAACCTGGGGCTGGACTTCATCTACAACCTGTAGGTGCCTTACATCGTCTCGGGCGCGCTGACCCCGAGCTGGTCGAGCGCCGCGGCGATCGTCCGCTGCGCGGCCACGCACAGCGCGATGCGCCAGCGCTCGACGCCCTCGCCCTCCGCGCCGACCACGCGGCAGTCGCGGTAGAAGGCCGTGAACTCCTGGGCGAGCTCGAGCGCGTAGGTCGTGACGCGATGCGGCGCGTGCCGCTCCGCCGCCTCGGCGACCTCGGCGGGCCAGGCGAGCAGCTTCTTGACCAGCGCGCGCTCGGCGGGGTCCAGGGGCGCCGCCACCTCCCCGAAGTCGGCCTCGCGCGTGCCGGCCTTGGCGAGCACCCCGGCGATCCGCGCGTGGGCGTACTGCACGTAGTAGACGGGGTTCTCGGCCGACTGTTCCCGCGCCAGATCCAGGTCGAGCTCGATCGTCGTGTCGTGCGAGCGCGCCAGCAGGAACCACCGGGCGGCGTCGACGCCGATCTCCTCGACGAGGTCGTCGAGCGTGACGAACTCGCCGGCGCGCTTGCTCATCGACTGCCCGCCCGCGAGGTGGACGAACTGCATGATCAGCAGCTCGAGCCGCTCGGGATCGCCCCCGAGCGCCTGGAAGGCCGCCTTCATGCGCTGCACGTAGCCGTGGTGGTCGGCGCCGAGCGTGTAGACGAGCCGGTCGAAGCCGCGCTCGCGCTTGTTCTGCAGGTAGGCAATGTCCGAGGCGAAGTAGGTGTGCTCGCCCGACGAGCGCTCCAGCACGCGGTCCTTGTCGTCGCCGAGCTCGCTGGTGCGCAGCCACAGCGCCCCCTCGCTCCGATACACCTGCCCCTGCTCCTCGAGGACCGCGAACGCGTGGCGCACCGGGTCGGGATCGGGCGGGTGGGACACATGGAGGTCGCGCTCGGAGAACCACACGTCGAAGTCGACGCGGAAGCGGTGCAGCGACTCGCGCATGTGGGCGACCATCAGCTCGACGCCCCGGCGCGCCAGCGCCTCGACGTCGAGCCCGGCGGCGCCCTCGATCTCGCGGGCCAGGTCGGCGACGTAGTCGCCGCGGTAGCCGTCCTCGGGGACCTCCTCACCGCGCGCCCGCGCCCGGATCGACTCGCCGAGCTTGCGCACCTGCGTGCCGTGGTCGTTGACGTAGAACTCGCGGGTGACGTCGTGGCCGTGGAAGGCCAGCAGACGGGCCAGCGCGTCGCCGTAGGCCGCGTTGCGCGCGTGGCCGACGTGCATGGGGCCGGTGGGGTTGGCCGAGACGAACTCGACGTCGATGCGCTCGGGACGGGCCGCGCCGCCGCCGCCGAAGGCCGGGCCGGCGGCCAGGACGGCGCGCAGCGCGTCGCGGAACCACTCGTCGCCCAGAAACAGGTTGAGGAAGCCGGGCCCCGCGACCTCGACGCGCTCGAGCTGGCCGGCCAGCCGGTCGCGCAGCTCCTCGCTCAGCCGCGCGGCGACGTCGCGCGGGGGCGCCTTGAGCACCGGCGCGAGCACCATCGCCGCGTTGGTCGAGTAGTCGCCGAAATCGGCGCGCTTGGGGCGTTCGAGCGTCGGCGCGCTCGCCGGGCCGCCGTCGGCGAGCGCAGCGGCGGCCTCGTGCACCGTCGCGCGCAGCTCGTCGAGCGGGGTCACGGCTAGAGATGGTAGGGCTCGTTGGCGAGGATCTTGTGGGCGCGGAAGAGCTGCTCGAGCAGCACGACCTGGGCGAGCTGGTGGGGCAGCGTCAGCGGCCCGAAGGACAGCCGGTGGTCGGAGGCGAGCTCCAGCCCGGCCGGGCCGCCGATCACGAAGCACAGGTCGCGCCCCGACTGCCGGCGCTGCTCGAGCCAGCGCGAGAACGCCACGGAGTCGTAGGTCTGGCCGTCGACGGCCAGCAGCGAGACGAACGTCCGTTCTGGCACCCTGCGCGCGACGGACTCGTCCTCGCGGACCTCGATGAGCTCGAGGCGGGCGTGCCGGGCCAGGAGCTTCTTGTAGTGCTGGACGTCGTCGACGTAGGGCGGCCGCAGCCGGCCCACGGACACGACGACCAGCCTCATCACCTGTGACACTAGAGCCATGGCTTCCGACGAGCACGGGCCCGAGCGCCACATCAACATCCACTTCGCCCCGGAGATCATGGCCGGCGTCTACGCGAACTTCGCGAACGTCAGCCACTCCGACTACGAGTTCACGATCACGTTCGCCCGCGTCGATCACGAGGTCGAGGACGAGGAGATCCCCGGTGTGGTGGTCACCCGCGTCAACCTCTCCCCCCGCTTCATGCGCGAGCTGATCGACGCGATGGAGGACAACTACTCCAAGTGGCGCACCCGGGAGGGGATCAAGAACCTGCCCGAGTTCGGGGCCGGCGGCTCCGAGGAGTCCTAGTCCGTCCTAGTCGTCGAGCGCGAAGACCATCCGCACGGCCGTCCCGCGGCCGCCCTCGCCGTCGGTGATCGACAGCTGGCGGGCGAGCGTCGTCATCAACGGCAGGCCGAGGCCGAGCCCTGACACCTCGGGCCGCGGCACCATGCCGCGCCCCATGTCGGACACGATCACCTCGAGGTCGCGGTCGCGGACCCGGGCCTCGAGGATCAGCGGGCCCGTCTCGCCCGGCGGGTAGGCGTGCAGGACGACGTTGCCGCACGCCTCGCCGACCGCCAGCGCGACGTCGCCCGCCAGGCGCGACGAGCCGCCGGCGCGCTCGGCGAGCTCGCCCACCGCGCGGCGCAGCGGCGCGATGTTCTCGGCGACGGCGGGAACGGAGCGCGCGACGGCGAGCCCGGTCATCCGCGCCCGCTCGCGTAGCCCCTGGCGATGCCGATCCGCTCCACGGTCGAAGGATGGGTAGCAAACAGCGCGCGCAGCAGTCGCGGTGGATCCGGGTCGGCGACGTTGCGCACCGTGATGCGCCGCTCGAAGGACACGAACGGCTCGGGCGCCTTGGTCAATCGCAGCGCGAAGGCGTCGGCGCGCGCCTCGACGCGGCGCGAGAGCGCGTTGGCGACCACGCCGACCGGCGCGGCGACCACCCCGGCCGCGAGCGCCAGCCCCGGCAGCGCGGCGGCCCCGGGACGAGGCGGGGCGAGCGCGGCGACGGCGAAGGCGCCGAACGGGGCGACCAGCGCCGTGAAGGCCAGGGAGCGGTGGACGTCGCGGAAGCGGACGTGGGCGAGCTCGTGCGCGACCACCAGCCGCGTCTCGTCGGGCGTGAAGTGCTCCACCAGCGTGTCGAAGAGCACCACGCGCTTGGTCGCCCCGAGCCCGGTGACGTACGCGTTGGCCGCCGTCGTGCGCCGGCTGGCGTCGACGACGTACACCTCGCCGACGCGGACGCCGGCCCGGTCGGCGAGCTCGAGGATGTCGCGCCGCAGTGGCCCCTCGGTCATCGGCCGGAACCGGTTGAACAGCGGGTCGAGGAGCACGGGGGCGGCGAAGATCGCCGCACCGGCCGCGCCCACGACCGCGCCGGCGCCCGGCAGCCACCAGGCGCGCGGCATGCGCCGGCGCAGCCCGTCGGCCAGCGCCGCCCCGGCCGCGGCGATCCCGCCGCCGATCGCGCTCGACTTGGCCAGGTCGACCGCCCAGCCCGCCCACGACTGGGTGACCAGGCCGACCCCGATCGCCCGCCGGTGGGCCACCACGCGGACGGGCAGCGGCGCGAGCGCGGTGGCCACCGACAGCGCCGCCCCCGCGGCGGCCGGGCGCGTGCGGGCCAGGAAGCGCGGCGGCCGGGCCGTCAGCGCGGCGAGCAGGCCGGTCTCCACGCCCAGGGCGGCCAGACCGAGCCGCCGCTGACCGCGGCGGTAGGCTCGAGCGCGCTCGAGCTCCGCCGCGCTGAAGTGCTCCTCGGCCCGCACGGGCTCCGGCTCGATCAAGCCCTCGCGCGGGCGCAGCAGCAGCGAGGCCCCCTGCGCGGCGCCCACCGCGAGGGCCAGAGCGACCCCGGCCCGGCTGCCGGCGGGCGCGTACGCAAGCATGCCGCACATTCATGCACGTCGCGATGGTCTCCGACATCCACGGCAACCGTCACGCCTTCGAGGCGGTCCTCGAGGCCGTCGACGCCTCTGACGCCGAGCAGATCTGGTGCCTGGGCGACCTCGTCGGCTACTGCGCCGAGCCGGACGCCTGCGTCGAGCTGGCCGTCGAGCGCTGCGAGGTCGTGCTGTCGGGCAACCACGACCTCGCGGTCACCGGCGCGCTCTCGCTCGAGGAGTTCTCGCCCGGCGCGGCGGCCGCCGCCCGCTGGACGCGCGAGACGATCGCCCGGCGCAACCTCGAGGCGCTGCGGCCGTTGCTGCCCCAGGACCTCGACCACGACGTCGGCCTCTTCCACGCCAGCCCCCGCGACCCCATCTGGGAGTACGTCCTGAGCACCTTGCAGGCCGAGCTGTGCCTCGACGCGCAGCGCCACCGCATCTGCGTCGTGGGCCACTCGCACGTCGCGCTGGCCTTCGTGCGCCGCGGCGAGGGCGTGGCCGGGACCGCGTGCCCGGACCGCTCGGCCGCCGACCTGACCGAGGGCAGCTGGATCGTCAACCCGGGCTCGGTCGGCCAGCCGCGCGACGGCGACCCCCGCGCCGCCTGGATGCTCCTCGACCTGGAGCGCTGGACGGCGTCGTGGCGCCGCGTCCCCTACGACATCGCCGGCGCGCAGAGCGCCATCCGCGCCGCCGGGCTCCCGCACGCCCTCGCCGACCGCCTGGAGTACGGTCAATGAGGATGCGCCGCCCGCTGACCCTGCTGCTCGCCCTGGCGCTCGGCGTCGCCTGCGCCGTGCTGGTGGCCTGCGGCTCCTCGAGCAACCCCCATCTGCTGTCGTCCGCCCGCGCCGACCGCCTCCAGGGCGAGCTCGACCAGGTGCGCGACGCCGTCGACGCCCACGACTGCGAGGAGGCGACGAAGGGCGCGCAGAAGCTCCAGGACGAGGTCAACAGCCTGCCCGGCAAGACGGATCCGCAGCTCGTCCGGCGCCTCCAGGACGGCGCCGCCAACCTGAGCGAGCGGGCCGCCGAGCAGTGCCAGGAGACCGAGACGACGCCCACCACGACGACCGAGACCACCCCCACCGAGACGACCACGACCGAGACGACGACGACCGAGACCACCCCGACGACCAAGACCACGACCACGCCGACCACGACGACGACGACCACGCCCACCACGACGACGACCACGCCGACGCCGACGACGACGACCCCCGACAGCGGCGGCTCCACCGTGCCGCCCGGCGACTGAGCCATGGACATCGCCGGCCGCTATCGCCTCGAGCGCCGCCTGGGGCTGGGCGGGATGTCCACGGTGCATCTCGCCATGGACCTGCGCCTGCAGCGCAACGTCGCGGTGAAGCTGCTCGCCGAGCACCTCGCCGACGACCCGACGTTCGTCTCGCGCTTCCAGCGCGAGGCGCTCGCCGCCGCCCGGCTGGTGCACCCCAACATCGTCCAGGTCTTCGACTCCGGGCTGGACCCGGACTCCGGCCAGCACTTCATCGTCATGGAGTACGTCGCGGGCCCGTCGATGGCCGAGCTCCTGCGCGATCGCGGCCACCTCGGGATCGACGAGACGGTGGCCGTCGTCGTGCAGGCGTGCCACGGGCTCGACTACGCGCACCGCCACGGGGTCGTCCACCGCGACGTCAAGCCGGGCAACCTCTTGCGCGCCCCCGAGGGGCCGGTGAAGCTCGCCGACTTCGGGATCGCCAAGGCGGCCGAGCAGTCCTCGATCACCCAGGTCGGCTCGGTGCTGGGGACCGCGGCCTACCTCGCTCCCGAGCAGTCGCGCGGCGAGGGCGCGACGCCACGCTCGGACCTGTACTCGCTCGGCGTCGTGACCTACCAGCTGCTGACCGGGCGCCTGCCCTACGACGCCTCCTCGCTGTCCGAGCTCGTGCTCCAGCAGCAACAGGGCCCGCCGCCCGCGCTGCACGAGCTCAACCCCGACGTGCCCCCGACCTTGGCCGCCGCCGTCGGCGTCGCGCTGTCGATCCATCCCCGCGGCCGCTACGAGACGGCCAAGGCGATGGGCGACGCGCTCGACGCCGCCGCCCGCGGCGTGGCGCCGCCGACCTCGCTGCTGGCCGGCGAGACGTCCGAGTGGGACACGGCGGCGACCTCGGTGCTGCCTTCCTCGGGCACCGACGCGACGCGCGCCGTGCGGCGAACCGCGTCCGTCGAGCCGCGCCAGCCAGTCGCCGAGCGACGCCGCCCGACGGCGGCCCCCGCGCGCCCGGCCCCCGCGCCGGCCGCCCGCCGGCGCGGCCTGCGCCGGCTCGCCACCCTCCTGCTCATCCTGCTGCTGATCGGCGCGGGCGTGGGCATCGCGGTGGCCTCGTCGTTGAGCGGCGAGCAGAAGGTGCGCCTGCGCGAGGTCGTCTACGACGACGTCGGGCAGGCGGTCGATGCCATGAAGCAGCTCGTGGAGGACAACACGCAATGACCTGGGATCTGCGGGGCCGCACGGTGCTGATCACCGGCGCCGCGCGCGGCATCGGCGCCGAGAGCGCGCGCCAGCTGCGCGCGAAGGGCGCCCGGCTGGCGCTGGCCGGGCTGGAGCCCGAGCTGCTCGAGCGCCGCGCCGCCGAGCTGGGCGGCGACACCGCCTGGTTCGAGCTCGACGTCACCGACCACGACGCGCTCGAGGCCGCGGTCGCCGGGACGGTCGAGCGCTTCGGCGGCATCGACGTGGTGATCGCCAACGCCGGCGTCGCGCCCAACGGCCCGGTGGCGACGATCGATCCCGCCGTCTTCGAGCGCACGATCGAGGTCAACCTGCTGGGCGTCTGGCGGACGGTGCGCGTCGCGCTCCCCCACGTCGTCGCGCGGCGCGGGTACGTGCTGCCGATCGCCTCGGTCGCGGCCGCCGTGCACCCGCCGCTCATGGCCGCCTACACCGCGAGCAAGGCGGGCGTGGAGGCCTTCGCCGACAGCCTGCGCGGGGAGCTCGCGCACACCGGGACCGCTGTCGGCTGCGCGTACTTCGGCTTCATCGACACCGACATGGTGCGACGCAGCTTCGAGCGCCGTTCGGCCCAGATGAGCCAGGAGCGCGGGGCGGTGCGCCTGGGCAAGTGGGCGTCGGTCGAGTCGGCGGGCGCGGCGGTCGTGCGCGGCGTCGAGCACCGGGCGCGCAAGGTCTACGCGCCGCGCTGGGTCCT
>DASXRF010000076.1:0-6205 GCA_036506755.1 Solirubrobacteraceae bacterium
TCGGGCTCCTGGTAGTCGGGCTCCTGGTAGTCGGGCTCCTGGTAGTCGGGCTCCTGGTAGTCGGGCTCCTGGTAGTCGGGCTCCTGGTAGTCGGGGGCCTCGTAGTCGGGGGCCTCGTCGACCACCGTGTCCGGCGAATCCTGCTGCTCGAGCGATCGCGTGCTCGACGCGACGGACGGACCCGGGGCCGGGACGTCCGCGAACGCCGAGCCGGGCCCGGCGGCGAAGGCGAGCGTCGTCGCGGCGACGACGAGGCCCATGGGGAAGATGCGCGCTGAGTTGACCATGCAGCGAGTGTCCGCGCCGGACGCGAGGCCGCCCAGAGACCCGAGGGCTGGGCTGCGCCGCCACGAGGTGTGGTCGCCACCACACCTCGGGGTGAAGACGACCTCGAGGCGGTTGACACGCGCGAGCCGATCGGGAGATAGTCGGCTCGTCGGGCCGCCACGCAGGAAGGCCGAAGGCTGTGCTCCACCTCGTCGTGACGTCGGGTCCCCGCGACGGCGAGCGATTTGCGCTCGACGGCGAGCTGGTCATCGGGCGCAGCGATGGTGATGTGACGATCCCCGACGGGGAGATCTCGCGCCGGCACGCCGGCTTCCGTCCGGCCGACCCCGCGGGTGTCGAGGTCAGGGACCTGGGCTCAACGAACGGGACGTGGGTCAACGAGCGCCGGGTGCAGAGCGCGACCCTTCGGCCCGGGGACACCATCAGGCTCGGTCTGACGACGTTCGCGGTGATCGACGACGCCGCGACCGGCGAGCCCGGCGAGGGGTTCGCCACTCTGGCCGCGGACGACGCCGCGATGGTCTGCTACCGGCCGGGCACGGTCGCCGAGCGGCTTGCGCCGCACGTCGCGGAGGTCGCCCAGCGAGCCGCCAAGCGACTCGCCGTCCTCCGCGAGGCCGCGGGCGGATTCGTTCCGCGCCTGTACCTGGGCGAGCCGATCCCCGATCCTGCGCAGCCAGACCGCCTCGTGACCGGCGGCTCGCTGATCGACGCCGGGCAGGGGCACGCCTGGATGGTCGTCACCGACGAGGCGCCGCCCGAGCCGCTGGAGCGCGTCCTCGCGCTGCTGTACGGGAGCCGCCTGCCCGCCGGCGCCGAGCTGTCGTTCGTCGTCGAGGGATTCGGCCTGCACCTCGCCCGTCTGCCCGACCCCGACCCATGGCTGCGCTCTCAGCCGGCCGTCGGCATCGCCGCGGCGGAGGGCGAGCTGCGCTCGGCGATGGCGCTCTCGTTCGTCCGCTTTCTGATGCGCGCCGGTGGCGAGAAGGAGCTCATTCGGCTGCTCACCACGGCGCGCCCCGGTCAGGTCGACCGGGTCGCCGCCGAGATCTACGGCGACGGCCTTGCGGTCCTCGAGGAGCGCTGGCGCACCATCGTCGCCCGCGGATCCGAGCCCGTGGAGACGCGCCAGTTCCTGCGGCTGACGCTGCGCTACCTGCGCCCGCACGCGCGCCGCGAGATCGAGACCTTCGCCTACATGTTGCTCGCGCTCGGCTTCACGATGATCTTCCCGTTCGCCTTCAGGCGCCTGGTGGACACCGCGATCCCGTCGGGCGACTACAGCCAGGTCGCGGCGATCCTCGCCGTGCTGGGTGGCGTCCTGGTGGTCTCGGAGCTGGCGTCGCTGCGCAGGACGTACCTGACGGCCTACGTGAGCAGCGCAATCGTCCGCCAGCTGCGGGTGAACATGTTCGGGCGCCTGCAGCGCCTCGACGCGGGGTGGTTCCACCGCCACCGGGCGGGGGACGTGCTTTCGCGCCTGTTCACGGACGTCGAAGTTCTCAACAACGGGCTGTCGCGCACGATCCGCGAGGGGACGTTCCAGGCGCTGTCGCTGCTGGTCTCCGCGGTCGTGCTCTTGCTGCTGAACCCGATCCTCGGCGCGATCGTGGTGGTCGGCGCGCCGCTCATCGGGCTCGTCTACCGGTTGATGTCCGGCGGCGCGCGGCGGCGCAGCATGGCGGTCCAGGAGCAGATCGGCCAGGTGACGAGCGTCGCCAACGAGAACTACGCGGCGCAGCCGGTGGTCAAGGCGTTCGGGCTCGAGGAGCGCGAGCACCATCGCTTCAGCCGGGCCAACGAGCGGCTTTTCGCGGCGCAGCTGCGCCTGTCGCTGTTCGGGGGGCTCTTCAGCCTGTCGGTCGACCTGCTGGTGACGCTGCTGCGGATGGCCATCCTCGCGCTCGGCGCGTACCTGATCATCCACGGCAGCCTGACCATCGGCGGTCTGGTCGCCTTCATCGGGGTGATGGGCCAGGTCATCACGCCGGTGACGGTCCTGACCGGCATCGGCCAGCAGGTTCAGGCCGCGACTGGCGCGCTCATCCGCATCAACGAGGTCCTCGAGGCCACTCCGGCGGTGGCCGACGCCGCGGACGCCGCGCCCCTGGCGCCGCTCCACGACGGCATCGAGATGCGCGGCGTGAGCTTCTGCTACACGCCCGAGCGCGCGGTGCTCCGCGGCGTCGACCTGACGATCCCGGTCGGCACCAAGGCGGCCATCGTCGGGCCCAGCGGCGCCGGCAAGTCGTCGGTGCTCGGCCTGCTGATGCGCCTCTACGACCCCGACGCGGGCACCGTCGCCTTCGACGGCGTGGATCTGCGCACGACGACGCTCGCGTCGCTGCGCCGGCAGCTCGGCGTCGTGTTCCAGGACACGTTCCTGTTCAACACGACGATCCGCGAGAACATCGCCGTCGCCGACCCGGGCGCTTCGGAGGAGCGCGTGGTGGAGGCGGCAAGGGCGGCGCGGCTCGACGAGTTCGTCCGGAGCCTCCCGAACGGCTACGACACCGTCGTCGGCGACCGTGGCAGCCGCCTCTCGGGCGGGCAGCGCCAGCGCGTGGCGATCGCGCGGGCGCTGCTGCGCGACCCCTCCGTGCTCGTCCTCGACGAGGCGACGTCAGCGCTCGATCCGCGCACCGAGCAGCTCATCGCGCAGACGCTCGACGAGGTCGCCGCCGGGCGGACGACGATCGCGGTCACGCATCGGCTCGCGTCGGTCATGCACTACCACCGCATCTTCGTCGTCGACGAGGGACGCGTCGTCGAGGAGGGCACGCACGACGAGCTGCTCGCGCGCGGCGGGGTCTACGCGGACCTGTGGGCCGAGCAGACCGGCCAGGCGCTGCTCACCGAGCGCCCGCCGCTGGACATCGCCGCGGCGCTCGGGCGACTGTCGTTCTTCCGCTCGCTGTCGCGAGATGAGCTCGCGCACGTCGCCAAGCGGCTCGTCGCGACCGACCTGCGGCCCGGCGAGGCGGTCCACGAGGGACACGAGCTCAAGCTCGTCCAGCGCGGGCGCGCGAGTGTCCTGCTCGGTGCCGACGGCGACACGGCGACCGTGGCTCGGCTGGGGCCCGGCGACGCGTTCGGGGTCCTCGCGCTGCTCGGCGAGGAGCGCGGCACGCTGCTGCGCGCTGACGAGCCGGTCAGGCTGCTCGTGCTGGACCGCGACGCGTTGCTCGCCCTGATGGCGCGATTCCCGGCGGTCCAGGAGGCGATGGTGGGGCTCAAGGCGTCGGAATCGCTGGCCGGTGCGGCCGCGCTGCCCGACGCCAGCCGCCTGGCGGCGACGCTCTCCGGGGTTCACGCCGCGCCGCCGGTGGTCATGCCGGCCGAGCCGGAGCCGGTCGCCGCCCCCGGCGGGGCGTCGATGGTCGGGGACGTGTCGAGCGTGCACCGCCGGCCGGACCTGGACGACGTATGACGACCCCCGCTGATCCGCTCCTGCAGGCCATCGTCGAGGCGGCCGTCTCCTCGGTCCACGCGGCTCGCGGCTGGCTGGTCGCCGTGGGCGACGGGCCGCCGCGCGTCGTCGCCGCCGCGGGCACCGGCACGGGCGACCTGATCGGCGCCGCGATCGCCGAGTCGGCGGAGACGCTCGGCTTCGTGCTCGCCGCGGGCGAGGCGCTCGCGCTGGTGACCGACGAGGACCCGCGCCGCGAGGTCGAGGTCGAGGGCACGGACGATGTCGGCGCGCCCACGCCGCGCAGCGCCGTGGTCTGCGTGCCGTGCCTGGGCGACGGAGCCGTGCTGGGCGCGCTCGAGCTCGTCGACGACCGCGAGGGCAGGTCCTTCGCGCTCGACGAGATCGAGCGCGCGACGAGCCTGGCCGCGGTGGCCGGTGTGGCGCTGGGGCGCGACGGCGACGGGGCGGGCGTGCCGGCGCCCGGCGAGCTCGCGGCCTCGGTGGCGCGGCTGGCCGAGCGCGACCCGGAGCGCTACGCCGCCGTCGCGCGCGCGCTCGGGGCGATGCTCGCCAATGCCTGAGTCGCGGCGACCCGCCTGGTCGCGCGGCGCCTCGCTCGACGACATCGGGGCCGTGCTCGGGCTCGGGTCGCTCGCGGACCTCTCGCCGGAGTGGGCGTGGGGCGGGGCGACCGGCGCGGGCGTGCGCGTCGCGCTCATCGACAGCGGCGTGGACGCCGGGCATCCCGCGCTCGAGGGGTGCGTCGATGCTGACGCGGGCGTCGCGCTGCGCCTCGCGCCCGACGGCGCCGTGGTCGCCGAGCCCGGACCCCACGAGGACCTCTTCGGCCACGGGACGGCGTGCGCCGAGATCATCCACCGCTTCGTGCCCGAGGCGCGCATCACCAGCGTCCGCGTTCTCGACGCCCGCCTCGGCGGGCGGTCGGCGGTTTTCCTGCACGGGCTCGCCTGGGCGGCTGAGCGCGGCTTCGACGTCATCAACCTCTCGCTTGGGACGGGGACGCGCGATTGGGCCCTGGCGTTCTACGAGGTCTGCGACGAGGCGTACTTCCGCAACTGCGTCGTGGTCACCGCGGCCAACAACCAGGCCCGCGCGAGCTACCCGTCGCTGTACGCGTCGGTGCTCAGCGTCGCCTGCAACGCCGCGGCGGACCCCTGGCGCTTCCACGTCAACCCCGAGCCGCCGACGGAGTTCCTGGCGCGCGGGGTCAACGTGGACGTCGCCTGGCGGGGAGGCGGCCGGCGCGTCGTGACCGGCAACTCGTTCGCCGCCCCGCACATCGCCGGGCTGGCCGCGCTGGTGCGCTCGAAGCATCGCGGGCTGCGGCCGTTCCAGGTCAAGACCGTCCTCTGGGCGACCGCGCACAACGTGAGGGCGGCCGAGGCCCAGGCGGCGCGCGACGCCCCGGTCCCCCCGGCGCGGGGCGGCACCGCCGTGTTCTCGCTGGCCGACCTGATGGAGCGCTATCCCGAGCTCGCCGCGCAGCCGGCGCCCGAGGCGCCGCGGTGAGCGACGAGGCGTTCTTGTCCTACTAGACGCGGGGCAGCGCGCCGACGTTGTCGATGCCGAACTGCGCTGCGCCGACGCCCTGGTCGCCCGTGCCGTGGCGTCGGGGTCTGTCTCCCACCCGGGGGTGGGGTGTCAGCGCGACGGTCGCGCGGCGGCAGCCATCTGGAGCATGCGCGCGTACGCGGTGGCCGTTGGCGGCCGTCGCGATGGCTCCTTCGCGAGCGCCTGCAGGACCGCCCAGCTCACGTCCGGCGCCACGTCGTCTCGTGCGGCACACGGATCAGGCGCGTCGTCGCGTAGGTGCGCCCAGAAGATCTGCATGCCCTGGCGATCGGCGAACGGCGGCTCGCCGCGCAGGCACTCGCTGACCACGCAGCCGAGCGCGTAGACATCGGTGGCGGCCGTGACCTGACCCCCGCGGATCTGCTCCGGGGCCATGTAGTCGGCGGTGCCGACGGTGCTCCCGACCCGCGTCAGCACGCTCGCCTGCGAGTCCTTGGCGAGCCCGAAGTCGGTGATGAACGCTGCGCCGTCCTCGTCGAGGAGGATGTTTGCGGGCTTCAGGTCGCGGTGGACGATGCCGGCGGCGTGCAGCGCGTCGAGGCCGGACGCCACCTGCAGGCACATCGTCACGATGTCGTCCAGCGGCAGCGGGCCCTCTCGACGAAGCCGGCCCTCGAGCGACTCGCCCCGGACATAGCCCTCGGCCAGATACGCGACCCCGTCGATCTCGCCCGCGTCGATCAGCGCGACGACGTGCGGGTGCTGGACCTTCGCCGCGCTGCGGGCCTCGCGCGTGAAGCGCCGGCGGAACATCTCGTCATGGCCGAAGGCCGGCTTGATCACCTTCAGCGCGACCGTGGCGCCGTCGGCCGAGCGGGCGCGGTAGACGGCGCCCATGCCGCCCTCGCCCACCAGATCGAGGACCTCGTAGGACCCGAAGCGACCGCCGATGACGGGGCCACCGGGGATCTC
>DASXRF010000077.1:0-2429 GCA_036506755.1 Solirubrobacteraceae bacterium
CGGGCGCCGGGACACTAGGCGCGTCATTCCGCTCTAGGTAAGCCGGGGCCGCCGCTCAAGGGCGGCCCCGGCGTGCGTCAGGGAGCTACCCGGCGAGGCTGGCGAGCCCCGCGAAGAGGAAGGAAGGCGGCTCGACGGCAAACACGCCCCACGGCTCAATCCCGTTGGGGCCACCACCCCGAAAACGTCAAGAAAGCGGCGATTCGCGCCGCTTTTCTCGTCTGACAGCGCCATCCGGAAACGACCACGAAAATCTCGGATTCGCCCTGTCGCGTTGGCAATGCCTGTGGCAATACGTTTCGGCGAGATTTCAACGCCCTGTGCTGCCGAACGGCTACTGGAATTGGCAGGCCCGGATGCGATCAACCCGCGTTCGCGACCATCGGCGTCGCGACGGCGGGAGGGTCGCGCGCGCGGGGCAGGCGATCACACCGTGCGTCTCATGACAGCTCCTGCGGCCGTGTCGTAGAGCCAGGCGGTGTGGGCCTGTCGTGGTCATGCCGGCGACGCTACGCGGCCGACCGTGGGCCGGTCATCCGCACCACTCGGTACGGATCGACGTCAGGGTTCCATCACATCGAAGCGCAGGCCGCTGGACCCCTCGCCGCGGCCGACGGCCTTGCGCCGGCCGAGCCACAGGAACGTCGACCCGTCGATCCAGCGGGCGAGCTGGTAGGCGCGCGTGACGCGGGCGCCTTCGCGCGGGACCTCCTCCTCGCGCACGACGACGTCGGCGTCCGGCGTCGCCCCCGCCAGCAGGCGGCCGAGCGGCCGGATGGGCGCGACCGTCCCGTCGGGGAGCACGAGCGGCAGCGCTCCGAGCCTCAGCGTCATCGACGGGTCGCCGGCCTGCAGGCGCTGCGGCAGGAGCGGGAGCCAGTGCTCGCGCACGTCGGTCCGCAGGCGGTAGGCGAACGTGTCGGACGGACGCGCCGGCGGCGGCGGATCGGCGCGGCGCTCATAGGCGGCCCCGGCGCGGTCGACCGGCAGGCCGTTTTCGCCCTCGACGGCGCGCTCGACCGCCCAGGCGAGGTTTGCGGTCTCGTCGCGTAGGAGCAGCACCTCCTCGACGGCGCGGCCCTGCAGACCCGAGGCCAGCGCGGGCGCGACGAGCAGCACGTCGGCCGGCGAGCCGGTGGCGCCGGCCGTCGCTCCGGGCGAGATCCCGAACATCCGCCACGCGCCGGACGGGCCCTCCAGCGCCGACGTCGGGCCGACGCGCACGGTGCGCCCGAACGTGTCGCGCACGTCGAGCGCAACGATCCGCACGAGCGAGCCGGTCGGCACCTCCAGCGGGACGAGCAGCCAGTCGCCGCCGTAGACGAGCGCGAACTCCGCCAGCAGCATGCGGCCGAGATCCTCGGGATCGGCCTGCACGCCGCCGAAGTCGACGCGGGCGTCCTCGAACTCCCACAGGCGCGACGCGGGCATCCCCGGATACGTGACGGCCGAGGGGACGACCGTGGTCGGCCCGACGACCTCGGCGCTGCCGGCCGCCGGCGTGGCCGCCGCCGGTCCCGCCGTGAAGGCTACCAGTCCAGCTCGCCATCCGTGTACTCCTCGGCCTCGAGCGTCAGACCGGCGCCGTCGGGGCCGGGCGCCGCGACGCCGAACGCGTACTCCATCCGGTCGCCGATCCACGCCGGGTTCGCGCCCGCGGGCTCCGTCACGAGGGCGTCGGACCATGACAGCCAGGCCTCGGCGGCGGCGCGCACCGCGTCGGCATCGGCGGCATCCACGGGCGGCGTGGCGGGAAGCGATGGCGTCCTCACGCTCGGGCGCAGTGCGGCCGCGAGGTCCGCGTGGAGCCGGCTGCCGTCGGGCACGCGCCCGGCGACGAGGGCGAGGAAGCGCCTGCTGGCCGCGTCGGGCACCTCGGCGCCGGGTTGCAGCGGGTACGCCGTGCGGTAGGCGGGCGCGTAGTGCCCGACGCCGTGCGCCGCCAGCAGACGCTCGAAGTGCTGACCGGCGCGGGCACGCGCGCGCGCTGTCGGGGCGGCCCGCACGTCCTCGGCCTCCACGAGCGTTTCGAGCGGCCGGGCGGCGACGTCGTAGGCCTGCGCGGCGGCGCCGCCGTCGGGGTGGCCGGGCCGATACCCCGTCAGCGGCGCGATCTGCGCGGTGAGCTGCGCCACGACCGCGCTGCCGAGGTCGCCGTCGGCGGTCAGCTCACCGAACTGCCACTGGCGCCCGAGCAACCACAGCGGGTCGTGCACGCGGGCCTCGAGCCCCGGCGCGAGGCTCTTGTCGCGCGTGCGCGGTTCCAGGCGCGCCCAGCGAATCGGCTCCGTCGCCATTGGCGGGCTGCCGAGCGCCTGGGCGTAGAGCAGCGTCCTCTCGAGGCGGGAGGCTCCCTCGCGGACGTGCGCGGCGCGCTGCAGCCACGTCACCGCCGCCAGCTCGTCGCCGCCCTGCAGCTCGGTGCTGGC
>DASXRF010000078.1:0-3207 GCA_036506755.1 Solirubrobacteraceae bacterium
GCTGCCCGGCATCGGCCCCAACGTGCTCGCCGATCGGCTGCGCTCGCTCGAGGGCGCGGGGCTGATCGCCAAGCGGCGCCTCCCGCCGCCGGCCGCCTCGACGGTCTACGAGCTCACCGAGGTGGGCGCCGGGCTGCGCCCGGTCCTCGAGGAGCTGTTCCGCTGGGGCCTGCACTTCGCCGCGGCCCCGGGGGCCGGCGACGCCGTGAAGGCGAGCTGGTGGCTGCCCGCGATCCGCGCCGCGATCCGGCCGGGCTCGCTGCCCGCCGACGTCGACGACACCTACGAGCTGCACATCGGCGACGAGGTCATCACGATCGCGGCCGCGGGCGGAGACATCGCGACGCGCGAGGGCCCGGCGGAGCGCGCCGATCTCGTCGTCCGGACCGACCACATGACGTTCGCCCTCATCGGGCGCGGCGAGCTCTCCCCGGCGGAGGCGGCCCAGAGCGGCGCCCTGGCCGTCGAGGGCGATCCCGCGGCGGCCGAGCGCTGCGCGGCGCTGTTCGCCGGTGCGCCCGTGCGCGCCTAGGGGAGCAGGAGACGGCGTCGCCCACCGTCAGCTCGCCCGAGCCGAGCCCGTCGGCGCGCGGCGGGAGACGGTCGCGTGACATAGCTGCCGCCGGCGTCCCAACACGATCGCAACCTGCGGCTCATCGGGCCCGATGGTCGCGGAGCGAGGCTGGCCGCGATCACCCCCACGGAAGGAGGCTCACATGAGCCGGCGTCACACCACCCGGCGGGTCACCAGGGTGCGGCCCCTCAAGCCCGCGCTGCGCGCCGAGGATCGCCACGGGAGCGATCACGGCAGCGGCCGCCACGGGAGCGGCAGCGGGAGCTCCCGGCACGGCAGCGAGGGCTGACCCCGGGACAGAGTCGCGCCCGTGCGACTTCATGCGTTCGTGCGAGCGCATGGGGCGGTGCGGTGTCGGAGGTCACCGCACCGCCCATCCCGGTCCGCGCCCTCGGGCGGCGGTTCTGGCCCTACGTGCGCCCCTACCGTCGGCAGCTGGTCGCGGCGCTGGCGCTCGTCGTGGTCGTTCCGGCGATCGACACCGCGACGATCTACACGTACAAGCTGCTCGTCGATCGCGTCATCGTCCCCCGCGACCTGCACGCGCTCATCTTCGTCGGGGGGCTCTTCGCGGGCCTGACCGTGCTCGAGGGCATCGCCTCGTTCGGCGACGACTACGTGGGCACGTGGGTCGCCGAGCGCTTCCTGCTCGACCTGCGCCTCGGCGTCTTCGCCCACCTGCAGCGGCTGTCGCTGGACTTCTTCGACCGCCGCCGGCTCGGCGACCTCATCGCCCGGTTGACGGGGGACGTCGCCGCCATCGAGACGATGACGCTGTACTCGCTCGGCGATGCACTCAGCTACGTGGCGCGCATCGCCTTCTTCTCGGCGGCGCTGGCCGTCCTGAACTGGCAGCTCGCCGCGACGACCCTGCTCATCGTCCCCCTCTTCTGGACCACGACGCGCCACTTCTCGCGGGAGATCAAGCAGGCGTCGCGCGAGAAGCGCCGGCGCAGCGGCGCGGTGAGCGCGGTGGCCGAGGAGAGCCTGTCCAACGTCGCCGTCGTGCAGGCGTACAACCGCCAGGACGGCGAGATCGAGCGGCTCGCGCGCGAATCGCGGGGCGCGCTCGACGCCGAGATGACCGCGACCCGCCTGCGCGCGGTGTTCGCGCCGCTGCTCGATCTGTTCGAGGCGGCCGGCGCGCTGCTCGTCGTCGGGCTCGGCACCTACGAGCTCGCGCACGGCCGGCTGTCGCTCGGCGGCCTCGTGGCGTACCTCGCCTACCTGACGCAGCTCTACGCGCCGATCCGCCGCCTGAGCCGGCTCGTCAACACGGTCTTCGCGGCGACGGCGAGCGCGGAGCGCGTCAGCGAGCTGCTCGACGAGCGCCCGTCGGTGCCCGAGCCTGCGCGGCCGCGAGGAACGGGTCGCCCGCGTGGGCAGCTGACCTTCGACGACGTGTCGTTCCGGTACGCGGGCGCGGCGCGCGCCAGCTGCGCGGCCACATCGCGCTGCTGCTCCAGGAGACCCTCATCTTCGACGCGACCGTTCGCGACAACATCGCGTTCGGGCGCGCGGGCGCGACGTCCGCGGCGATCGAGCGGGCGGCTCGCGCCGCGGACGCGCACGACTTCATCTCGCGGCTGCCCGACGGCTACGACACGCTCGTCGGCCAGCGCGGCCGGCTGCTCTCCGGCGGGCAGCGCCAGCGGATCGCCATCGCCCGCGCGATGATCCGCGACGCCCCGGTGCTCGTCCTCGACGAGCCGACGACTGGCCTCGACGTCGCCTCGGGCGAGCGCATCCTCGCGCCGCTGCGACGGCTGATGGCCGGGCGCGCGACCGTCGTCATCTCCCACGACCTGCGCATCGCGCGTGACGCCGACCGGATCGTCGTCCTCGACCGGGGGCGCGTGGTCGAGAGCGGGAGCCACCTGCGCCTCGTGGCCGCCGGCGGCGTCTACGCGCGACTCTGGCGCCTCCGTGAAGGTCCCCGGGACGAGGTGGCCCTCCATGCTGTCGCCGGCGATTGAGACCGTCGCCCCGGTGTCCGAGGGCGCCGAGTTGGCGCCGGGCCTGACCGCGCTCGAGCACCTCAGCCGCAACCGCGCCCTCGACGTCTACGACGTCTGGGACGCCCGGCGGCACTGCCGCTGCATCGCGAAGACCGTGCGGCCCGACCGCCTCGACGACGAGCGGATCGTCGCGCGGCTGCGCCAGGAGGGCGCGCTGCTCGCGCGGCTCGGGCATCCGCACATCGTCCGGGCCTACGAGACGCGCGAGGAGCCGCAGCCGATCGTCATCCTCGAGACGCTGTCGGGCGAGACGCTCGATCACCTCATGGGGGCGGCGTCGGGGCCCATGCCCGTCGAGCAGCTCGCGCTGCTCGGCCTGCACCTCGCCTCGGCCCTCGCCTACCTGCACGGCGAGGGCTACCTGCACGTCGACGTCAAGCCGTCGAACGTCATCGTCGACCAGGGCTGGGCCAAGCTGCTCGACCTCAGCCTCAGCCGCCCGCCGGGCCCGGGACCCGCCGGGATGGCCACCGCCCGCTACCTCTCGCCGGAGCAGGCGCGTGGCGGGTGCTTCACGGCCGCCGTCGACGTGTGGGGCCTGGGGGTCGTGCTCTTCGACGCCGCGACGCGACAGCTGCCCTTTCCCGAGCTCGAGCGGGTGCGCTACCCGCAGGC
>DASXRF010000079.1:0-21170 GCA_036506755.1 Solirubrobacteraceae bacterium
CGAGAGCGCGCGTATGCGTATCTGCTCTATCCGGCCTACTCCGCGCTGACCGAGGAGGCCCAGAAGCGCCTGGCCGCGCTGAGCGACTACACCGAGCTCGGCTCGGGCCTCAAGGTCGCGATGCGCGACCTCGAGATCCGCGGCGCGGGCAACCTGCTCGGCGACGAGCAGTCCGGCCACGTCGCCGCCCTGGGCTTCGAGCTCTACATGCAGATGCTCGACGAGGCCGTGGCGGCGATGGGCGAGGACGGCTACGAGCCGGAGTTCGAGCCGGTGCGCCTCGACGTCAACGTCGACGCCTACGTCCCCGCCGACTACGTCCCCTACGAGCAGGCGAAGATCGACGTGCACCGCCGCATCGCCGGCGCAACCGAGGTCGCCGACCTGGCGCTGCTGCGCGACGAGCTCGAGGACCGCTTCGGCTCGATCCCGGACCCGCTGCGCAACCTCATCGCGCTCCAGCAGGCGCGCATCAAGCTCGGCCAGGCCGGCGCGCAGGCGGTCACGTTCCGCGGCGGACGGCTCGCGGTCACGCCGATCGAGCTCGACTCGGTCCGGGCGAAGCGCCTGCGCGAGAACTTGCCCGGCGCTCTGTATGAATCAGGCAAGTCGCAGTTCTCCGTCCGCGTGCCCGACGACCCCGAGCAGCGCTTCCCGGCGGTGATTCGGGCCGCCGACGCGCTCCTGGCCGTGACTCGGGAGGCCGCCTAACCGGGGCGAACTCCGGGGCTGTGTCACCTAGCGTCGACAGTGTCGACACGGGATGACACAGCGGAGCAGATCCTGGCGCGGCTCGCGGGGCGCGCGCACGGTGTCGTGACGCGCGAGCAGCTGCTTGCGGCGGGCGTCACGGCGGCGGAGATCCACTGGCGGCTGCGGACGGGGGCGCTGATGCGCGTCCACCGCGGGGTTTTCCGCGTCGGGCACTGCGCCCCAAGCACCGAGTCGACGTACCTCGCCGCGGTCTGGGCCTGCGGCGACGGCGCGCTGCTATGCGACCGCGCCGCGGCGCACCTGCTCGGGCTGGTGCGGGAGGGGCCCTCTAGGCCGGAGGTGCTGACCCGCACGCGGCGGCGGGTGCCCGGCGTGAAGACCCGCCGTACCCGCGATCCGTCTTCCCCCGATGCCATGACCTGGCGCGGCGTCCCGGTCACCCGCGTCCCGCGCACGCTTGTCGACCTCGCAGCGGTCCTCGACGCCAAAGCCCTCGCCCGCGCCTGCCACGAAGCCGGCGTCAAGCACCGCACCAAGCCGCGCCACGTCGCCGCGGTCCTCGCAAGACGGCCGAACTCCCCCGGCGCGGCAAAGCTGAGAGCCATCCTCCACGGTGACACCCGCGTGACCCTGAGCGACCTCGAAGCCCGATTCCTCGAGCTGCTCGAAGCCGAGGGCCTCCCGCTGCCACGCACCAACCGCGTCGCGGGCGCGCGCCGCGTCGACTGCCGCTGGCCCGAGCTCCGCCTCACCGTCGAGCTCGACAGCTACACCTACCACCACTCCCGCCACGCCTGGGAGCAGGATCGCCGCCGCGAGCGCGAGGCGCGGGCGCGCGGCGACGACTTCCGGCGCTACACCCGGGACGACGTCTTCGAGGATCCGGCGCCGATGCTCAGCGAACTGAAGGCTGCCGCTCCACCCGGCAGACCCGCAGCTCCTTCGGCGTCCCCGGCGCCTTGAGCCGCTTGCCCTTGCTGATGCGGAAACGCTCCTCGTCCAGGCGCTCGGTCACGGTCTCGGAGGCGAGCAGCTCGCGCGGCCCTGCGGCCGCGCCGATGCGAGCGGCGACGTTGACGTCGACGCCGAGGTAGTCGCCGCCGAGGCGCCGCGGGCGGCCGACGTGCACCCCCGTGCGCATCCGCGGCCGGTGGCCGGCGACCTCGATCAGCTCGAGCTTCTCGTGGCCGTCGAGCGCCGCCTCGATCGCCTGCTCGGGATCGCGGAAGACCGCCATGACGCCGTCGCCGAGCCGTTTGACGATGTCGCCGTCGTGGGCGAGGACCGACCCTTCGACGGCCTCGCCGACCTGGCGCAGCAGCTCGACCGCGGGCTCGTCGCCGGCCTGCAGCGCCCAGGACGAGAAGCCGACGAGGTCGGTGAACAGCAGCGCGACGTCGGTCGTCCCCCGGCCGCGGCCCGAGGCCTCCGACAACGCCTGCCAGACCTGCAGCGCGCCGAGCCCCAGCTCGTGGGCGACGCTGTCGCGCGCCGGCTGCAGCGAGCTCACGCCGCGGGCGAGGACCTGCGCGGGCTCGCTGCCGGCCGTCGACAGCACGTCGCCGAAGCGATCGTCGCCGGGCAGTCGCCGGCGCAGCCAGCGCGCCACCTCGAGCAGCCGCGGCTGGGTGTCCGCGCGAACGGCGGCGGTGCGCAGGCTGCGCCGCCGCTGCTCCTCGGAATGGCTGTCGTGTCCGTCTTCGCCGGCCATGAAGGATTGACCCTAATGATCCGCGGCGCGATGCCGATAACAACCTCGTCCGTCTCCGCAGGCCGTTCGAGGGTCCGGTCTTGTGTCGAACCTCCGTTGCTACCCTCGCTGGGAATCTATGCGAAACCTCCGTCTCTTCCTGGCGGTGGGCGCCATTGCTGTGCCCGCCGTCGCACTCTCCGCCTGCGGCAACAGCGTCCCGGGCAACGCCGTCGCCAAGGTCGGCGACGACTCGATCACCAAGACCCAGTTCAACCACTGGATGCAGGTCGCTGCGATCTCGTCGCAGGGCGCGCTACCCGGCCAGAAGAAGACTGCTGTCCAGGTGCCGCAGCCGCCGAACTTCGCCGAGTGCGTGGCCCAGAAGCAGAAGACCGCGCCGAAGCCTGCGAAGGGTCAGCCCAAGCCCACCACCGCGCAGTTCAAGGCGCAGTGCGAGCAGGAGTACAAGGGCCTGCGCGATCAGGTCCTGCAGTTCCTGATCTCCGCCGAGTGGATCCAGGGCGAGGCCTCCGACCAGGGCGTCAAGGTCTCCGACTCCGAGGTCGACAAGCAGTTCCAGCAGACCAAGAAGCAGTCCTTCCCGAAGGAGAAGGACTACAAGAAGTTCCTCAAGGACTCAGGTATGTCGCAGTCCGACATCCTCTTCCGCGTCAAGCTGGACACGCTCTCCAACAAGCTGCGTGAGAAGGTCACCAAGGGCAAGGACAAGGTCACCGACGCCCAGGTCACCGACTACTACAACAAGAACAAGCAGCGCTTCGCGCAGCCC
The DNA here is from genome assembly GCA_036506755.1 of Solirubrobacteraceae bacterium. Lineage (GTDB taxonomy): Bacteria > Actinomycetota > Thermoleophilia > Solirubrobacterales > Solirubrobacteraceae > DASXRF01. Next base: position 3,198 of record DASXRF010000079.1, read on the forward strand.
GAGCGCCGTGACCTGCGGATCGTCCTGACCAAGACCAAGCCCAAGGCGCTGCAGGCCAAGCAGGCGATCCAGTCCGGCACCGACTTCAAGTCGGTCGCCAAGAAGTACTCCATCGACCAGGCCTCCAAGGCCCAGGGCGGCGTGCTGCTCGCGGTGGCCAAGGGCCAGCAGGAGAAGGCGCTCGACACGGCGATCTTCAAGGCCAAGAAGGGCCAGCTGAACGGGCCGATCAAGACCCAGTTCGGCTACTACGTCTTCAAGGTGCAGAAGATCACGCCGGCCACGCAGCAGTCGCTCAAGCAGGCCAAGGAGACGATCAAGCAGCTGCTGGCCTCCCAGAACCAGCAGAAGGCGCTCGACAGCTTCGTCAAGGACTTCCGCAAGAAGTGGAAGGACAAGACGAACTGCCGCAAGGACTTCGTGACGCAGGACTGCAAGAACGCGCCGAAGCCCAAGAAGACCACCTCGACGCCGCCGGGCGCGATCCCGCAGCCGACCGCGCCGAACGGCCAGTAGGTCCTCGGGTTCGCGGCGGGGAGGCAGTAGCCTCCCCGCCGTGCCCCGCCAGGAGATCGTCGACGCGCTCGGTCGCCTCGACGACCTCACCCGCCGCCTGCGCCGCGAGTGCCCGTGGGACCGCGAGCAGGACGAGCGCACGATCGTCCCGCACACGCTGGAGGAGGCGTACGAGCTCGCCGACGCCGCCAACCGCGGCGATGACCGCAAGCTCCTCGACGAGCTCGGCGACGTCCTCTTCCAGGTCCACTTCCTCTCGCTGCTGCTCGAGGAGCGCGGCGCCGGCGACCTCGCCCAGGTCGCCGAGCACATCCGCACGAAGCTGGTGCGCCGCCACCCGCACGTCTTCGGGAACGTCGAGGCCGAGACGGCCGGCGAGGTCCTGCGCAACTGGGACCAGATCAAGCAGGGCGAGCCGGGGCGGGAGACCGGGCTGTTCGCCGAGGTCCCCGAGACGCTGCCCGGGCCGCTGTACGCGCGCAAGGTCCAGCGCCGCGCCGCCTCGAGCGGCTTCGACCCGCTCGGCGCCGAGGAGGCCATCCAGGCCGTCCGCGCCGAGGCCGACGAGTCGAGCGCCGCGGCGGGCGACCGCGAGCGCTCCTTCGAGGCGGTCGGCGACCTGCTCTTCGCGGCGGTGAACGTCGCCCGCAAGCTGCGCGTCGATCCCGAGCTGGCCCTGCACGCCGCCGGCGACCGCTTCCGCGCGCGCCTGGAGGCCGCCGCCGCGCTCGCCGCGGGGGAGGGGCACGTCTGGGGCGGCCTCGACGAGGACCGCCAGCTCGACTACTACGCGCGCGCCCGCTTCGAGGGCGCCTAGGAGGAACCGGCCCGATGTCCCAGATCGAGAAGGTCCACGCTCGCCAGATCCTCGACTCGCGCGGCAACCCGACCGTCGAGGTCGAGGTCGTCCTGCGCTCGAACGCCAGCGGCCGGGCGGCGGTGCCCTCGGGGGCCTCGACCGGCGAGTTCGAGGCCGTCGAGCTGCGCGATGGCGGCGAGCGCTGGAACGGCAAGGGCGTGACGCGCGCGGTCGCCAACGTCAACGTCGAGCTCGCCCGAGCGCTGCACGGGATGGACGCGAGCGACCAGGCGGCGCTCGACCGGGCGATGATCGACCTCGACGGCACGCCGAACAAGGCGCGCCTCGGCGCGAACGCGATCCTCGGCGTGTCGCTGGCCGCCGCGCACGCCGCCGCGGCGGAGGAGGGCCTGCCGCTGTGGCGCTATCTCGGCGGCGAGGCGGCGCACGTCCTGCCGGTGCCCATGATGAACGTCCTCAACGGCGGCGCGCACGCTGACAACAAGGTCGACTTCCAGGAGTTCATGGTCGTCCCGGTCGGGGCGCCGTCCTTCTCGGAGTGCCTGCGCATGGGCGACGAGGTCTTCCACGCGCTCAAGAAGACGCTGCACGCGCGCGGGCTCTCGACCGCCGTCGGGGACGAGGGCGGCTTCGCGCCGGACCTCGACTCCAACGAGGCGGCGCTGCAGGCGCTGGTCGAGGGCATCGAGGCCGCCGGCTATCGCGTCGGCGACGACATCGCCATCGCGCTGGATCCGGCGACCAGCGAGCTGCGCCGCGAGGCCGCCTACGAGCTCGAGCACGAGGGCCGTTCGCTGTCCAGCGACGACCTCGCCGCCTACTGGGCCGAGCTGGCCGGCAAGTACCCGATCGTCTCGATCGAGGACGGCATGGACGAGGAGGACTGGAACGGCTGGAAGACGCTGACCGACCGCCTCGGCGAGCGCGTCCAGCTCGTCGGCGACGATCTCTTCGTGACCAACACGGAGCGCCTGCGCCGCGGCATCGAGTCCGGCGTGGCCAACTCGATCCTCGTCAAGGTCAATCAGATCGGGACCCTGACCGAGACGCTCGACGCGGTCCGCACCGCGCGTGAGGCGGGCTACACCGCGGTCATGTCGCATCGCTCCGGGGAGACGGAGGACGTGACGATCGCCGACCTGGCGGTCGCCACGGGCTGCGGCCAGATCAAGACCGGCGCGCCGTCGCGCTCAGACCGCGTAGCGAAGTACAACCAGCTGCTGCGCATCGAGGAGGCGCTCGGCGCCGACGCCGAGTTCCCGGGGCGCTCGGTCTTCCGCGCCCGCTAGAAGGGTCACGCGCCCGGCCGTCGAAGCAGTGCGGCATGGGAACGCCGGAGATCCGCGTCGAGGACCGCCGGGCCGGGCGCTGGGACTGGACCACCGAATTCGACGCCGGGCGCCAGGCCGAGCTCGAGCAGCTGCGCGTCACGGTGGGCGACCTGCGCGCGAAGCTCGCCGGCCTCGAGGACAACGTCAAGCGCGCCCGTGTGCGCGAGCAGGACCTGCGCCGCGCGCTCGGCTCACTGGCCACGTGCGGCCTGCTGAGCCGGCGCGGCCTCGTGAGCGAGCTGCGCGAGCGCGGGCTTCTCTGACCGGGGGATGCCCGCCGCGTCCGCTCGCCGCGCGCCCGCGCAGGTGCACGCCATCCGCTGGGACCGGGTCGGACGGATCGTCCTGCTCTGCGTGCTGTGTGGGCTGGCCGTCCTCTACGTCGGCCCGGCGCGCTCCTACGTCCAGGCGCTCGGCCAGGCCAAGGCGCGCGAGGCCGAGGTCCGGGCGCTGCAGCGCGAGCACGACCGCCTCGAGGCGCGCCGGCGCGCGCTGAACCGGCCCGGGGTCATCGAGGCCGAGGCTCGCCGGCTCGGCTACGTCAAGCCGGGCGAGCGCCCGTACGTCATCGAGGACCTCCCCAAGTAGCGCTCGCTGTGGCCACTAGTGGACCCGTCCGACTTGCGGACGGGCCCACTAGTCTGGCCGCCTCGTGTCGTACGAGACCGCGGTCCAGCAGTGGCGGGCGGGCGAGCGCCGGCTCCAGGCCGCGCCGCCCGACGTGCGTCGCGTGCTCGACCGCGTGGTCGCCGCGATCGTCGACGAGCTGCGGCGCCGGCTCGGCGGGAAGTTCACGGCCGACGAGCTTTCCGACCTCTACGACCGCGGAACCGGGTGGTGCCTCGACGTCGCCGTCACCGTGGCGCCCGACGACCCCCGCGCTTGGGAGGCCGACACCGTTGCCGACGCGGCGTTCGCCCGCTACCTGCGCGAGGCGGCCGACTACGCGGGCGGCCGCCGGCTCTTCTGAGCCAGGCGGAAGCGCCAGCGCCGCCCGACGACGTCGAAGCCGAGCTTGGCGTACAGGGTCTTGGGCCAGTCGTTCTCGTCGGCCCACAGGAACGTGACGTCGTGCCCCGCCGCGCGCGACGCGGCCACCGCGGCGAGCACGACCGAGCGCGCGTGGCCGCGGCCGCGGTGGACGGGGAGGGTGACGACGTCCTCCACCTGACCGATGCCGTCGTCGTCGCTGTAGAGGTAGGCGACGCCGGCCACCTCGCCCGCGGCGAAGCTCGCGAAGGCGCGCTCGCCGATCACCTCGCGCACGCGCGCGTCGAGCGCGATGACGTGCTCGATGGCCCCGGGGTCGCGCCGCGCCCAGTCCTCGCTCGCGAAGCCGCGCCGGCGGGCGTCGGCCAGCGTCTCGCCGGGGACCTCGCGGACCGGCTGGCGCGGCCGCGGGTCGTCGGGCGGGCGCCGGGCGACCATGGCGACGTGGCGCTCGACGAGCCAGCCGGCCGCGCGAGCGTCGGCCGCGTGCGCGCCGGCGTCGCCGTCGATGACGATCATCCGGTGGGGCAGCGCGCGCTGGACCTCGTCCGCGTCGGCGGCCAGCGCCGCGAAGGGCTGCGCCACGTCGTCGACGTAGACGAGGTTGCGATCCCACATGCTCGGCGTGGGATCGTGGAAGAAGGCGGTGCCGTACCGGGTGGGCACCGCACGGGTGGCGACGCGCCCCTGGACGACGCGGTCGAACGCCACGACGCGGGCGTAGAGCTCTTCGTCAGTCGCTGTCGTCGTCTTCGCCCGAACGGCGGATGACGATCCTGTCGACCTCGATGGTCACCTCGACTGGACGGTGCCCGGCCCAGTGCTCGGCGTAGACCGGGTTGTCCTCGACGGCCGGGTCGAGCCAGAGCCCGTAGCCCTCCTCGCCGTGGTCGAACGTGCCCTCGAGAACGGCCGTGCCTGCGCGCCCGCCGCCGCGACGGCTGCGGCCGCGGCGGCCGCGCCGGCCCCGCCGGGTGGCGGCCTCGTCCTCGGCCTCCTCGTCTTCGGCCTCCGTGGCCTGGGCCTCCGCCTGCGCCTGCTCGGCTTCGAGCTCGGCGGCGATCAGCGCGTCGTCTTCGGCGCGCAGGTCGATCTCGTCATCGAAATCGGCTCCCGCGACCGCAGATTCGCCATCGCCGTCCGCGGATAGGTCATTCTCCCGCTTGAACGCCTCGATCTGCTGTACGGTCACTTCGAGTTGATGGGCGATCCAGGCGTCCGTCCGACCCTGTCGAACCCAACCTCGGATCTGATTGAGGTGTGGACGAAGTGAGCGCCGAGCCATGAGCGCGCCGGACACTAGCGGAAAGCGAAAGGTTCAGGCCCTTGCTGCGTTTCACCTCTACAGGGGGCGGGAACGCGCTCGAAATACGACGAGCATCGGCAGGGGGTGCCGTAGAACATGCTGGTCCTGACACGAAAGTCCAACCAGAGCATCATGATCGGGGACGACATCGAGGTGTCGGTCCTTTCGATCATGGGCGAGAAGGTTCGGATCGGGATTCAGGCCCCGCGGGACATCCCTGTGTTCCGCAAGGAGGTCTACTTGGAGATCCAGGAGGAGCGCGGGACTCCGGTCGCGCCGTCCGCCGACGGGAGGGGACTGCGCGCCGAGGTCGACAGCGCACTGCGCAAGCTCGGGGAGGCGGGCCGCTAGGCCCACGCTCGCTTCAGCAGCGAGTTCGGCGCCGGCCGAACTCGCACGCTGATGGGCGCCAGCCCATCAGCCCGTCAGCCCATGACCAGATAGAGCGTCTCGAACATCGCGATCGTCACCGCCACGGCGGTCGCGATGAGCATCAGGACGAGCACGGCGAAGCGCCACGATCCGCGCTTGTGCTGACGCTCGATCCGCCGGCGCCGGGACCGCGCGGCCGCCTCACGGCGCAAGGCCTCCCTCCGGTCGCGCTCCTCCCACGCCTCTTCGACGAAGGCGCGCTCGAGCTCGGCGAGGCTCTGTCGCATGCGGAGGCCCATGTCTCGCGGCTCAGGGTAGTCCACGGCGGCGGCATCCGGCCCCGCGGTTGCGGTCAGCGGGCGTTGTCGGGTCGCCGCTGACCGGCTTCGCCTTCGCCTGCCCGGGCACGCGTCTTCAGCATGCCCGCCACAGCCCCCGCTGCCCTTCGCGCGCCCGTCGGGCGAGGGAGGCGAACCGCGCCGCGTAGCGCACGTTGGGCGGGATCGTCAGGGTGCGCGCGTAGCCCTCGCGGACGAGCTCGGCGTTGACGAACGTCCCGTCGCGCGCCCGGTAGACGTAGGCAAGCAGGCGCCCGTAGCGGTCGCGCGGCTCGGCGTCCAGCGCCAGGCGCACCGGCTGGCCGGACACCAGCCGCTCGTTGGCCGCGCTGGCCGCCTTGGCGAAGCACTGCACCGCCACCCCCGGCTTGACCGACTCCGGCGTGTCGATGCCGATGTAGCGGACCGTCTCGTCGCGCCCGGCGACGCTGACGTGGACGGTGTCGCCGTCGACGACCCGGGTGACGACGGCCGGGCCGCGCAGCGCGCCGCCCCCGCCGGGCGCGCCGCCGACCGGCCGCCACACCGCGAGAGCCGCGGCGGCCAGGGCGCAGAGCATGAGGACGAGCTGACGGGTGCGCATGCGCCCCACCGTGCCATGCGACCCGGCGGAACGCAGGCGCTGTTGCAGATTCTTGACGAAGTCGCCGCTAACCCACGCGAGAGCTCTGCTCGGCCTGCTCGTAGACCTTGATGAAGCGCAGGTAGTTGTCGGCGATCTGCTCTGCGGCCGCCTCGCGCTCGAGGTCGCCGCCGAGGAATCCCTTCAGCGCGTCCCACCAGATCGAGCGCCCGATGGCGAACCCGACGAAGCCCGGCACCGGCGCGGCCTGCTCGAGCCAGTGGTCGACCTTGGCCTCGCTGGCGCCGCGGCCGAGCAGCACGCACACGACGCCGTCGCGGCCGTCGCGCCGCGTGGTCTCGGCGAGCATCTCGGCGTCCGAACGCTCGTCGACGCCCTCGATCTTCCAGATGTCCGGCTCCACGCCGGCGTCCTGCAGCTCGACGATCGTCCGGCGCATGAGCTCGGGCCGCAGCTCGGCGTCGTAGCGGTCGGTGTCGCCGCCGACCGACTCCAGCTGGGCCTTCTCGGCGGGGACGAGCAGCTCGAAGAGGAACTTGCGGCCGTTGTCGTGCAGCCAGTCGCCCAGGCGCTTGAGCTTGGCGGCCTGGTCGCGATTGGCGGCGGCGTCGCCCTCGGGGTTGTAGCGGACGAGCACCTTGCTGAAGTCGGGGTCGAACTTGAGGATGTGGTCGGCGAAGTCCTCGCCGTACTCGAAGTCGAAGGTGTCCTGGCCGGACTTCTCGACCGGCATCGCCAGCTTGAGCCCGCGCTCCTTGGCCTGCTTGGGGATGTCGCGCGGCGCGCCGAACTGCTCGTCGACGAGGACGCCGACGGCCTGCGGATCGACCCCACCGCGGTCGGCGGCCTTGACCATGCCCTCGAAGATGAGGTGCTTGGCGTCGGCGATCGTGTCGGTCTCCTCGGGCGTCGGATCGCCCTGGATGCCGAACATCTTCTTCTGGAACGACCCGCGGTGGTCGAACGCGAGGATGTAGAGCTTGCCGTCGTAACCGAGTGCCATGTGCGTGTCTCCCTGTCGCTGCAGACAGTTTTCCCCAGGATGGCACGGGTAGGCTGCGCGCGCCATGGAGCACCGGTTCACCGGGCCCGACTTCACGATCGGCGTGGAGGAGGAGCTCATGATCGTGGACGCGGAGACCCTGGACCTGGTCAACGCGATCGAGTCGCTCCTCGCGGAGACGCCGGAGGGCACGATCAAGCCGGAGCTCATGGAGTCCGTGCTGGAGATCGCGACCGACCCGTGTCCCGACCTCACGGAGTGCGGCCGCCAGCTGGCCGCGCTGCGCCGCCAGGTCCGCGACCAGGCCGCCGACAAGGGCTTGCGCATCGGCTCGGCGGGGACGCACCCGTTCGCCATGTGGGAGGACCAGCGGATCGTCGCCCGCCCGCGCTACCGCGACCTGGTCTCCGCGCTGCGCTTCGTCGCCCGCCAGGAGCTCATCTTCGGCATGCACGTCCACGTCGGGATCGACGACCCCGAGAAGGCCATCCACGTGGCCAACGGGATGCGCGTCCACGTGGCCATCCTCGTGGCACTGGCCGCCAACTCGCCGTTCTGGCGGGCCGACTCGACCGGCCTGGTCTCCACGCGCACGCCGATCTTCCGCGCCTTCCCGCGCGTCGGCATCCCGCCCGCGTACGCCGGCTGGGAGGACTACGAGCGGCGGATCGGCTTCATGGTCGACAGCGGCGTGATGGAGGACTACACGTACCTCTGGTACGACGTGCGACCGCACCCGAACTTCGGGACGGTCGAGATCCGCGCGTGCGACGCCCAGACCCGCGTGGAGCACACGATCGCGATCGCCGCGCTCATCCAGGCGATGGTCAAGGAGCTCGCCGAGCACTACGACGCCGGCAAGCAGCTCTCCGACTACCCGTGGGAGATGCTCGACGAGAACAAGTGGCTGGCCTCGCGCCACGGCCTGGACGGCGAGCTCGTCGACCTGCCGGGCAACGAGCGCGTCCAGGCCCGCGTGCTGGCCCGCCGCCTGCTCGCCCGCCTGCGCGAGCACGCCGAGGACCTCGGCTCGGCGGACGCGCTGGCCGCCGTCGAGGACCTCGTGGCCCACGGCAACGGGGCGGCGCGCCAGGTCGTCGTCTACGAGGCCAACCACGATCTGCGCGAGGTCATGGCCGAGATCGTGGCCGCCACGGCGCCCTAGCCGGGCCACGTATCATCGAGGCAGCGCGATGGCACGCGGAGCTGATCTCTTCATCGTCTGCAAGAACTGCGGGTCGGAGGTCAGCCCGTACGTCACCGAGTGCCCGTACTGCGGCCAGCGGGTGCGCAAGCGGGCGCCGAAGATCGAACGCGGCGGCGCCGCGCCCGCCCGCGAGCCGCGCCGGGCCGGGCGCGGCCGGCGCGCCCGCAGCACCGCCCCCCGCGGCCCGCGGCTGGGCCGCCTGCGCCCGGGCGAGATCCCGGGCCTGCGCGCGGACGGCCTGACGCGGCCGTGGGGAACGATCGCGCTGGTCACGGCGTGCTTCGGGATCTACCTGCTGGCCACCGCGGGGGCGATCGGCACGTTCGACGTCGTGGTGCTCGGGCCGATCGGCAGCGACTGGTGGCGTCCGCTGACCTCCCCCTTCGTCCACTTCAGCGGCGGGATGAGCATCTTCGCGGGCGGCGCCTACCAGATGGCGACGATGGTCGCCGTCGGCATCTACGGATGGCTGCTCGAGCGCCGCCACGGCGCCTGGGTGGTCATCCTGCTCTACCTGCTCGCCGGCGCCGGCGGGATGCTGGCCGCCTCCGCGCTGGAGCCCGCCGGACTGAGCATCGGCGCCAACGGCCTGGCCCTCGGCCTGCTCGCCGCCTGGGCGATGCCCGACCTGCTCGCCTGGCGTCGCGACGACGACTGGGAAGGCGACCTGCTGGGCACCGCGGTGATCGCCGCGGTCCTGCTGCTCATGCCCCTCGCCGTGCGGCAGGCGAGCGCGGTGGCCGGCTTGACCGGCGTCGTGGCCGGCGTCGTCGTCGGCTATCCGCTCGCCCGCGCTAGCGGACGCTGATCGTTCCCGCCGGCCCGTCGAGCAGCCGCCCGATCTCCGCGCCGGTCTCCATCGCGCCCGGGACCGCGGCGAGCAGCCCGCCCGACGTCATCGCGTCGCACGCGAGCCAGCGGCGCGCCTCGTCGACGCCGGGCGCGAAGGTGGCGAAGCCCTCCGCGTAGGCGCGGTTGCGCCGGGTCCCGCCCGCGATGGCCCGCTCGTCAGCCCGCGCCAGCAGCTCCAGCACGCCGTCGATCGCCGGCAGAGCCGCCGCGTCGACCTCGGCCGCGCAGCCGCTCGCCAGCGCCAGCTCGTGGAGGTGGCCGAGCAGGCCGAACCCGGTCACGTCGGTGAGCGCGTGGGCGCCCGCCGCGCGCGCCGCCAGCGCCGCGGCCGCATTGAGCTCGCACATCACCGTCGTGGCGCGCTCGACGAGCCCGCCGGGCGCGATGCCCCGCTTGGCCGCCGTCGCGACCGCGCCGGCGCCGAGCGACTTGGTCAGCATGAGCCGGTCACCCGGCCGGCCGCCCGCGTTGGTGAGGACCTCGTCGGGGTGCACGAGCCCGGTGACCGCCAGGCCGTACTTGGGCTCGGCGTCGTCGATCGAGTGGCCGCCGACGATCGCCGCCCCGGCCGCGGCGACCGCGTCGTGGCCGCCGCGCAGCACCGCCTCCAGCGTCTCGGTCCCCAGGCGCTCGAGCGGCCAGGCGACCAGCGACAGCGCGGAGAGCGGCTCGCCGCCCATCGCCCACACGTCGCTGAGCGCGTTGGTCGCCGCGATGCGGCCGAAGTCGTAGGGGTCGTCGACGATCGGCGTGAAGAAGTCGACCGTGTGCACGAGCGCGAGGTCGTCGCGGACGCGCACGACGCCGGCGTCGTCGGCCGTGCCGAAGCCCACGAGCACGTCGTCGCGGGCACTCACCGGCAGGCGGCCGACGAGCTCGTGGACGGCGGCGGCCGGCAGCTTGCAGCCGCAGCCGGCGCCGTGGGAGAGCGAGGTCAGGGCAACCGCCATCGACGGCTATGGTCTCGCACCACAGTGCCCGACCGCACCTACACCGCCGACGAGGTCGACGCCGCGGTCGCGCGCCTGACCGAGCCGGGCCGGCTCCGGCACGCGCAGGAGGTCGTCACGCACGCGGCGCCGAGCCTGCAGCGCGTGCTCGACGAGGCGCTCGCCGAGGGCGGCTTCTTCGGCCAGGCGCACGAGGGCGAGCTCGCCCGCGCGGCCGGCGAGCCCGACTCCGACGAGCGCGTGCGCCGCGTGCACACCCTCGTCGTCGAGGAGACGCGGCTCGGGATGCTCGTGGGCGTCGCGGTCGGCTTCGAGCTCGCCCACGAGCTGATGACAAGCGACGAGGAGGAGTAGCTGGTGGACATCCGCTTCCTGGGCCACGCGTGCTTCGAGCTGTCCGACGGCGACACGCGCGTGCTGATCGACCCGTTCCTGACCGGCAACCCCAAGGCGGCCGTCCAGGCCGGCGACGTGGACCCGAGCGCGATCCTGCTCACCCACGGCCACGCCGACCACATCGGCGACACCGTCGCGATCGCCAAGCGCGCCGGCTGCCCCGTCGTGGCCATCGTCGAGCTCGCCCAGGAGCTCAACGGCGACGGCGTCGAGCAGGTCTTCGACCCCAATCTCGGCGGGACGGTCAAGTTCGACTGGGGCTGGGTCAAGCTCGTGCCCGCGTGGCACACCAGCACGACGCCGAAGGGGACGGTCAACACGCCGGCCGGCCTGCTCGTGGGGATCGGCGGCACGACGATCTACCACACCGGCGACACCTGCCTGTTCAGCGACATGCAGCTGATCGCCCACCGCGGCAACCCGATCGACGTCGCGCTGATGTGCATCGGCGGCCACTACACGATGGACCGCCTGGACGCCGTCGAGGCGGTGAAGTTCATCGAGCCCAGGACCGTCATCCCCTGCCACTACGACACCTTCCCGCCGATCGAGACCGACGCCCAGGCGTTCAAGTCCGACGTCGAGAGCGTGACGTCGGCCAAGGTCCAGGTCCTGCAGCCGGGCGAGACGTTCACCCCATGACACACGCCGTCGTCCTCATCGAGGCCGAGCGCGACGCGATGTCGACGCTCGGCGGCGTGCTCGCCGACATCGAGGGCGTCCGCGAGGCGTACTCCGTGACGGGGGAGTGGGACTTCGTGGCGATCGTCCACGTGCGCCGCCACGAGGACCTCGCCGAGGTCGTCACCGGCCGCATCGCGCAGGTCGACGGCATCGTGCGCACGCAGACGATGGTCGCCTTCGAAGCCTTCTCGCGCCATGACCTGGAGGCGATGTTCTCGATCGGCAACTGACGCCGCGGCGGACTGGCTGACCAGCCAGTTCGCCCGGTAGGGTCCGGACATGACCAGCGCCTCCATCGCGTCTCTCACCTCGCGCGCCGACTTCCAGGCCACGAGCGATCCCGCCGTCGCACCGGGCCAGGAGCTGCTGACCTACCACGCGCTCTACGAGCTGTGGGAGCGCCAGCAGTGGGCCACGCAGGACCTCGACTTCACGCAGGATCGCATCGACTGGCACGAGCGCATCGACGCCGAGGAGCGCTTCCAGCGCATGACCGGCTTGAGCGCGTTCTTCATCGGCGAGCAGCGCGTCACCGCCGAGCTCGGCCCGATCATGCGCGCGGTGCCCGACGAGGACATGCGGATCTTCCTGTCGACGCAGATCGCCGACGAGGCGCGCCACGTCGCGTTCTTCGACCGCTTCTACCGCGAGGTCGGCGTCTACGAGGCCGAGGGGCTGGCCGACCGCCTCGCCGCGACGTCTGAGCACCTCAACGACGACTTCAAGGTGCTCTTCGACGAGATCCTGCACGAGCGCGTCGACCGCCTGGCCGTCGAGCCCGAGGACACCACCGCGCTCGTCGAGGCGATCACCCTCTACCACATGGTCATCGAGGGCGCCCTTGCCCTCACGGGCCAGCACTTCATCATCGACTACAACGAGCGGATGGGGACGCTACCCGCGTTCGTCGAGGGCTTCACGAACGTCGCGCGCGACGAGCACCGACACGTCGCCTTCGGGGCGCGCTTCCTGCGCGACATGGCTCGCCGCGATCAGCGCTACGCCGACGCGATCCAGCGCACGCTCGTCGAGGTCGCGCCGGTCGCCGACGGGGTCCTGCGGCCGAAGTGGGTGCCCGAGGGCCAGGAGGACGTCGAGTTCTTCGGCTCGTCGGTCAACGAGACGCGCGCCTTCGCGGCGGAGGCGCTGTCGCGCCGGCTGAAGGTGATCGGCCTGCAGCCGGCCGCGGCGTAGGAGGTCGGTGAGGCCGCGCCGCCCGGTCTCGGGCTGGACGGCGCTGGCCGTCGCGCTCGACGCGGCCATCGCGGCCGTCGACGTGATCGCGGACGAGCCGAAGCTGACCGGCGCGTTCGTCATCGCGCCGCTCGCGCTGGCCATCTTCGAGCGCACGCGCGTGGTGGCCGCGGTCGCCGGCCTGTCGATCGCGCTCGCGCTGGCCAGCGGGGTCTGGAACGACTTCTTCGGCACGGTCGACCACCTCGGGCGCGTCACGATCGTCGCCGTCGGCTCGGTCCTCGCCGTCCTCTCCGCCCAGGCGCGCCGAGGCGCGGTCAGGCTCTCTGACGAGCTCGAGGCGACGCGCGCGCGGCTGGACGCGATCCTCGGCGCGCTGGCCGAGGCGGTCACCGTCCACGACGAGCGCGGGAAGACGATCTACGCCAACGACGCCGCCGTGCGCCTGCTCGGCGCGTCCTCGCGCGAGGAGGTCCTCAGCGCACGGCCGGGCGAGCTCGCCGAGCGCTTCACGATCACCACCGAGGACGGCGGACCGGTCGCCGTCGAGGACCTGCCCGGCCGCCGTGCCGTGACCGGCGAGCCGGCGCCACCGCTGCTCACGCGCAGCGTCGAACGGCGCACCGGCCGCGCGTACTGGCTGCTCACCAAGGCGAGCGCCGTGCGCGAGCCGGACGGCAGGGTCCTCGCCGTCAACGTCATCGAGGACGTCACCGACGCCAAGGAGGGCGAGCTGCGCCAGCGCTTCCTCGCGGAGGCGGGGGCGGTGCTCGCCGCGTCGCTGGACTACCAGGAGACCCTGGAGCGCGTCGCCGGGCTCGTTGTCCCGCAGCTGGCCGACTGGTGCAGCGTCGACGTCGTCGACGAGCGCGGCGGGCTGCGACGCGTCGCGCTCGTCCATGTCGATCCGGACAAGGTCGCGTTCGGTCGCGAGCTCAACGACCGCTACCCGCCCGACCTCGACACCCCGGCGGGGTTGGGGGAGGTGCTGCGCAGCGGGCGCAGCGAGGTCTACGCGCAGATCACCGACGAGATGCTCGTCGCCGGGGCGCGCGACGAGGAGAACCTGCGGCTCATGCGCGAGGTCGGGATGCGCTCGGCGATGGTCGTGCCCATGCGCGTCGGCGGTCGCACGACGGGGGTTATCTCGCTCGTCACCGCCGAGAGCGGGCGCAGGTTCAGGCCGGGCGACGTCGCGTTCTTCGAGCAGCTCGGCGTGCTGGCGGCGACGGCCGTCGAGAACGCGCGTCAGCACACCGAGCGGACGAAGGCCTCCGAGACGCTGCAGCGCAGCCTGCTGCCCGAGCGGCTGCCCGACGTGCCGGGCTGGCGGACCGCCGGCTCGTATCGCGCGGGCGCGCCCGGGGTGGAGGTCGGCGGCGACTTCTACGACCTCTTCGCCGTCGACGACGGCTTCATGGTGCTGCTGGGCGACGTCACCGGGAAGGGCGTGCAGGCCGCGGCGCTGACCGCGCTGGCGCGGCACACCGCGCGCACGGTCGCGCTCTTCGACCCGCGCCCGGCCGCGGTGCTGCGCCTGCTCAACCGGGTCTTGCGCGAGCAGCCGTCGCTGTCGTTCGTGACCGTGGTGTGCGCCCTGATCGAGCCGTCGGGGCTCGTGACGATCGCTTCGGCGGGCCACCCGCTGCCGCTGCGCGCGCTGGCCGACGGCGGGGCGATGACGGTTGGCGGCCACGGCATCCTGCTCGGCGCCTCCGACGAGGCCGAGTGGTCCGAGGCGCCGGCGCGCCTGCTGCCCGGCGACACGCTGCTCTTCTACACCGACGGGGTGACCGAGACGCCCGGCGAGGAAGGGCGCTTCGGCGACGACCGGCTGGCCCGCCTGGTCGCCGGCGGGCCGCGTGACCCGGCGCAGCTGCTGGCCGCGGTCGGCGCGACGCTCGACGCGTTCCAGTCGGTGGCGATCCTCGACGATCGCGCGATGCTCGCGGTCCAGTACACCGGCGCCGGCGAGCCCGTCGCCGGCGACGCGCCGCAGCCGGCGGCGACCCGGATCTGAGCGCGCCGTACCCTGGGCGCCGTGTCCGCGCCCGCCCGCCCCGACAGCGCCGTGCGCCCCGAGTTCGGGCCGTCGCTGCCGCAGCTCCTGCGCACGCGCTTCGGCGTCCCGCCAATCGTTCCGACGGTCGCCGTCGCGGTGCTCGTGCTCGGCGCGATCGTCGTGGCGCTGGCGCTGCGCGGCCACGACGTGCGCATGGTGCACCGCTCGCCGCCCGTCTTCAACCTCCGCTACGCGAAGGTCCTGCACCGCTCGCCGCCGCACCCCGGCGTGCTGCTCGAGCTCGAGGGCCGCCGCGGCGATCTCTTCCTGCAGTCGCTGACGATCCGGCCGCTGCACCTGCCGCCCTACCGGGGAGCGGTGAGCGGTCTGCTGCCCGTCTACGCCGAGCCCCACGTGCGCGCGGTGAGCCGGCGCTACGACGGCTTCGTGGCTCTCGGCGAGGGCAAGGCGCGGATCAACGAGGCGCCCGGCTACCAGGTCGGCTTCCGCGCCCGCCTCGGCCGTCGCACGATCTACGGCCGCGAGATCCTCCTCGTTCCCGACGAGCCGGGCGCGCGCGAGGGCGTCGTCATCACGTTGGTGCAGACGCACGCGTCGGGGGCGCACTCGGTGGATGACGTCGGCGCCGTCGGCGCCTTGAAGAAGCCGTTGCGGTCGTTCCGGTTCGGGGTGGAGACGAAGTAGCGGCCGGCTGCGTCCCGCGTGCTGCGCGGCGGCGGGCTGCGGCCTGGTCTGTCGGCTGGCGAGGGGAGGGAGTCGATCTGTCCGTGTGAAGGTGCGTGTCGAGCGCGCTCCGCGGCGCCTCCCTGCGAGGTTTCTCGGCGCTGTGTCACCTGATGCTCGCTGTGTCGGCATTAAGTGACACAGCGTTCGCCGCTGGCGCGTTTGCGCGCGGCTCCGGGGCGTTTGGCGCCGCTGTCCTGCCCTGTGGTCGCGATATCGGCATTAGGCAGGACAGCCCTCGCAGCACGCCACGCTTGGCCCGCCACCCCCGGCCGCAAGTGGCCGCCCCCGCCGGGGTAGCGACCGCCCATGGCCACGATCCTCGTCGCCGGCGCGACGGGCGCCCTGGGCCGCCACCTGCTAACCGAGCTCAAGCGCCGCGGCCATCGCACGCGCGCGCTCGTCCGCGACCCCGCCCGGCTGCCTGCGGACGTTGCCGACGAGATCACCATCGCGGACCTCACCGACGACGCGGCCCCGCTGACCAGCGCCTGTCACGGCGCCGACATCGTCGTCTCCGCCGCCGGCCAAGCCACGACGCTCGCCCGCGCCCCCGACCGCCGCGGCTTCGACGCCGTCGACCGCGCCGGCAACGAGCGGCTCTTCGCAGCCGCGCGCGCCGCCGGCGTCGCGCGCGCGGGCTACGTGACGGTGTTCAACGCCGACCGCCTCCGCGGCACGGCGTACGTCGACGCGCACGAGGCGGTCGTCGCGCAGCTGCGCTCGCACGGCCCGCCCGCCACCGTCATCCGGGCGACCGGCTTCTTCTCGGCGCACGCCGAGATCCTCGACGCCGCCCGCCGCGGGCCTGTCCCGCTGTTCGCGGGCGGGCGCTGCCGCTCCAACCCGGTGCACGAGGCCGACCTCGCCTCCGTCGTCGCCGACGCCCTCGAGCGCGAGATCGGCGAGGTCGCCGTCGGAGGCCCCGAGGTGCTCACGCGCCGCGAGGAGGCCGAGCTCGCCTTCGCGACCCTCGGGCGCCGGGCTCCGCTGCTGCCGATGCCGTACGCGGCGGCGCGCGGGCTCGCGGCGCTCGTCCGCCCGCTGGACCGCCGTCGCGCCGAAACCCTGGCCTTTGTCGCCGCGGTGAGCTCCATCGACATGGTCGCGCCCCCGCACGGGACCCGGCGCGTCGGCGAGTACCTGCGCGAGCAGGCCGCCCGCGCGGGTTGACGGCGGCGCGCGCAGCGCAGATGATCGGGAGACCCCCTAGGCGGACAGGAGGTTTTCCTACGCGCGCGCACGCCCTCGGACGGCCTGGCCACCACGTCGATGTGACGGCATCGCCGGGGTTCATCGGCGCGCTGCTCGCGGCGCCGCTCGCCGGGTTCTGGTTGCTGCTCGCGGCCCCCAGCCTCGACGTG
This sequence comes from Solirubrobacteraceae bacterium, assembly GCA_036506755.1. Classification (GTDB taxonomy): domain Bacteria; phylum Actinomycetota; class Thermoleophilia; order Solirubrobacterales; family Solirubrobacteraceae; genus DASXRF01. The sequence goes on from DASXRF010000079.1 coordinate 19,850, forward strand.
CACTGGGAGCAGCATCCCGCCCACTTCTGGCTCGTCCTCGGGGCGGCGGCGATCAACGCCTCGCTCGCCTTCGCGACCGGCGACGCCGCCCGCTATCGCGGCGACGCCCGGCTGTTCCTCGTCTCGCTGGCCTTCCTGGCCGCGGCGGGCTTCCTCGGCCTGCACGCGCTCGCCACGCCCGGCGTCCTCGTGGACGGGCGCACCGCCGGCTTCGTGATCGCCACGCCGGTCGGGCTGCTCGTGGCCGCGGGCTTCGCGGCGGCGTCGAGCGACCGGTTCGACGGCGAGCGCGGCCGCGCCGTGATGCGCCACGCGCAGGCGCTGCGCGGCGGCCTGCTGGCCGTGATGGCGGCGTGGGCCGCGGTCTCGGTGGCCCGCCTCCCGCCGCTCGACAGCCCGAGCGCCGCCGAGGTCGCCACCGGCCCGCTCGCCGCGCTCGCCGTCTCCGCGGTGGGCCTGTACGGACTCGCCGCCTGGCGTTACCTCGCCCTCTACCGCCGGCGCCGCGCGTCGATGCTGCTCGGCGTCACGTGCGCCTTCGTGCTGCTCGCCGAGGCGATGATCGCCGTCGCCTTCGCCCGCAACTGGCACGCGACCTGGTGGGAGTGGCACCTGCTCATGCTCGCCGCCTTCGCGCTCGTTGCCCTCAGCGCGCGCCACGAGTGGCGCGAGGAGCGCTTCAGCCCGCTCTACCTCGGCGAGACGGCGGCCGGCAAGCACGAGGTCAGCGTCATCTTCGCCGACCTGTGCGGCTTCACGTCCTTCTCCGAGCACCGCGACCCGCGCGAGGTCTCGGCGATGCTCAACGCCTACTTCGAGGTCGCCATCCCGCCCGTGGTGCGCGAGCACGGCGGCGAGATCGACCGGCTGGTCGGCGACCAGATCATGGCGACGTTCAACCGCCGCGGCGACCAGCCCGACCACGCCCTGCGCGCCGCGCGCGCGGCGCTGGCCATCCAGGAGGCGACCAGCCGCGTGGCCGCCGCGCACCCGTCGTGGCCGCGCTTCCGGGTGGGCGTCAACACCGGCGAGGCGATGGTCGGCGTGCTCGGCGCCGCGGGCGGCAAGAGCTACACGGTCATCGGCGACGCGGTCAACGTCGCCGCCCGCCTGGAGGCCAGCGCGCCGCTCGGGCGGGTGGCCATCGGCGCGGCGACGCTGCGGCGCCTGCCCCGCGCACAGACGGAGTCCCTCGGCCCGATCCGGGTGAAGGGCAAGGCCGAGCCCGTCGACGCCTACGTGCTCGAGCAGGTCTGACCCAGCCTCGATCCACCGATTCTCGCGGCGCGAGCCGCCCGGAGGCGCCGTCTGACTCGGCCTC